>SHUY01000016.1 GCA_009694435.1 Acidimicrobiia bacterium
GACGCCAAAATCGGTGCCCTTGGTGATGCGCTAAAACGCGCGGGCTACAGCTCAACCGCCATTGGAAATGCTGACCGCACTCCCAGCAAATCGGCAGCCCCTGAATACGAACGTTCATTAGTCACTGCATTGATGGATAGTCATGGCCAGTTGGGTGGCGGTGAAGTTGGCAGTGAACTCATCGAAGCCAACGCGAAAGCACCGTTTGGATTGCAAATAAATATTGATACCGCAGTATCTGCATTTGATGATGCATGGAAACCACGCTCGGTAGTGCTAGTTGAGGGATCAGACTTAGCTCGTGTTGACGCGTACCGTAACGTGGTAAGCCCAAAACAAACTTTGGCCATCACGCGTGCAGCTTTGCGCCGCACCGACGCCATGGTGAAAAAAATGATGACCAAAGTTAACCTTGAACGCGACACAGTAATTATTTTAAGTCCATCACCTCCGAGTACCACTATTCCATTAGGCGTAGCCGGAATGGCGGGGCCTGGAATCGATGCTGGCCTGCTCCGCTCGGCTACTACTCGACGAGATGGGTTTGTTCAACTAGTCGATATTGCCCCAACCGTCTTGACCCAATTAGGCATCAAGATTCCCGAGACTATGAACGGAAAGGCCTTTACCGTCGCTCAAACTGATATGGACGCTAACGCTCGGCGCGATTTCCTCATCGACAGCGATCAGGCTTCGCAATTCCGCGATTCGATGATTACGCCAGTTGCCATTGTTTTTATTATCATGATTGCCCTTCTCGTTGTTGGGGCCATAATCTCATTGAATCGTCCCAATAGAAATCAACTTCGAAATCTTCTTCACTTTGGTTCGCTATTTACCCTCGGTTTTGTTTCCGCGGTTTATCTCGCGCGCTTATTTTCGTTTCACCAAACCTCAAAATTTTTCTATTGGCTTTTTGTAGTAGCCGTAGCCGCAATAATTGGCACGATAAGCCTTGCTTTTTACCGCCGACGAGCCAACGATGACATGCTCATTGCTCTTGGGTTAATCGTCGTGATTATAGGAATAGACATAATTACTGGGGGGAACTTGCAGTTCAATAACGCCTTTGGCTACTCGCCTACTGTTGGCGCTCGGTTCTCTGGGATTGGAAACATTGGGTTTTCAGCAATTAGTGCCTCGACGGTAATTTTTGTTGGGTTTTTAGTTAACCGACTTGGCAACGAACGAAAATTCTCGCGCGGCGTGATAATTGCTTGGGTGATTCTTGCCGCAGTTTTAATAATTGATGTCGCACCAATGTTCGGTGGTGATGTTGGCGGAATAATCGCCATGGTGCCCGCGTTTGGGTTGACCGCGATTTTACTTTTGGGTGGTCGAGTTCAGTTACGAATGCGCACAGTAGTAGTTGGAGCATTGGTCACCATTGGCGCCCTGACGATCATGGCGGCAATCGACCTGGCTCAACCCAAAGGTGAGCGCACGCATCTTGGGCAACTGGTTGAGCGCGTCCAAAACGAAGGGTTGGGATCATTTTCGGACGTAGTTCTACGAAAACTCAACAAAAATATCGCCACCTTTACCGGTTCGGTCTGGGTCTGGATGTTGCCTATCGTGCTGGGATTTTTGATCTACTTGGCCCTTCAAGCCCGTCCCCAACTGCGGGCCATTACGGCTCGTACTCCCGAGCTGCGGGCCTCGTTTATCGGCTTTGCGGTTTTAGCCATCTTGGGCTACGGATTCAACGATTCGGGAGTTATCGTGCCGGGCATGATGCTCGGAGTTCTCGGGGCTGTGATAATCGCCCAACTGGCGCTAACCGCCAGTTCGGGCGGACTCGAAGAAACGCTGAATCCGGAATCTGAGCCGCTACGGCGGTAGCGTTTCATCACCAAAGCGAAAGACGAGATGACTAAGACTCACCAAGAGATTTCTACCGCCAACCAAAAAGAAGGGGCGGACGCGGCCGAAAGTTTGGCTCATTACACCGGAGCCCCCGTTCCACCGCCGGCGCGCACCGATGGGCCGTGGCTCATAGTTTTCTGGCGTTCCGATATCGCCAAAAAATGGCTGATGGCACTGAGCGGCTTGGCGCTAATCGGGTTCGTTATCGCGCACATGATCGGAAACCTGAAACTTTTTATCGGCAAAGCTGACATCAACGAGTACGCCGAATGGCTGCGCACTCTAGGACACCCCGTACTTCCCGACCAAGTGGTTCTGTGGATAATGCGCGTTGGGCTATTGGCGGCGGTAGTTGTCCATATTTCTGCCGCAGCCAGCCTTACCATCACTAACCGCAAAGCGCGCCCTGTGCGCTATCAATCCCGGCGAGATTACGCCGCGGCCAACTTCGCCTCCCGCACCATGCGCTGGACTGGAATCATCGTTTTGTTATTCATCATTTACCACCTGCTCGACCTCACCTGGGGCGTTGGTAACTCGTCGTGGCGCAGTGGCGAGGTCTACGACAACATAATCACCAGTTTTCAGCGTTGGCCGGTGGCGATTTTTTACATAATCGCCAATATGGCTTTGGCCTTTCATATTTTTCACGGCTTCTCTTCAATGTTCGCCAGCCTCGGATGGAGCAACCCTCGTTTGTCGGTGCTGCGGAAGAACGGTGCCATTGGTATTGCGGCCATTATTTTGATCGGAAATGTAAGCATGCCCTTACTCGTCGTGACTGGGGTTTATCCGTGAGCCAGATCAATCTTGATTCAAAAATCCCTAGTGGACCAATAGAAGACAAGTGGACCAACCATAAGTTTGATGTGAAATTGGTTAACCCATCTAATCGGCGCAAGTTTTCAATCGTCGTCGTAGGAAGTGGTCTCGCGGGGGCATCTGCAGCAGCCTCACTAGGCGAAATGGGCTACCACGTACAGATGCTCACTTATCACGACTCGCCGAGACGAGCGCACAGTATCGCGGCGCAAGGAGGCATAAACGGAGCCAAAAACTACCGCAACGATGGCGACAGCGTGCACCGACTGTTTTACGACACCATCAAAGGTGGCGACTACCGATCTCGTGAGGCCAACGTTCACCGTTTGGCCGAAGTAAGTGTAAACATTATTGATCAGTGCGTAGCCCAAGGGGTTCCCTTTGCCCGCGAATATGGTGGTTTATTAGATAACCGCAGTTTTGGTGGCGCTCAGGTATCACGCACTTTTTACGCTCGCGGCCAAACTGGACAACAGCTACTTTTAGGTGCCTACCAAGCATTGTCGCACCAAATCCATCTCGGTAACGTTGAACTATTTCATCGCACTGAAATGCTTGACTTGGTAACTCACGAAGGCCGCGCCGTTGGTGTAGTGGCACGCAATCTCATAACTGGAGCCGTGCAGTCTTTTTCTGGACACGCAGTAGTTTTGGCTACTGGGGGCTACGGAAACGTTTTTTACCTATCAACCAACGCCATGAACTCCAACGCCTCAGCAACTTGGCGAGCGCATCGCAAGGGTGCGCTGTTCGCTAACCCTTGTTTCACCCAAATCCACCCCACTTGCATACCCGCAGGGGATGAATTCCAATCAAAACTCACATTGATGAGCGAATCGCTACGAAATGATGGGCGCATTTGGGTTCCCACTGAATTTGGTGACGAACGTTCGGCCGCCAGTATCCCTGAATCTGAACGCGACTACTACCTGGAGCGACGCTATCCGGCCTTTGGAAATCTTGTTCCCCGTGACGTGGCCTCACGAGCGTCGAAGCGTGAGGTAGATAGTGGTCGAGGCGTTGGTCCGCTTAAGAACGGCGTTTATCTAGATTTTGCTGCATCCATAGACCGGCTCGGCGAAGAAACGGTTAAAGAACGCTACGGGAACTTGTTTCAGATGTACGAACGCATTACCGGCGAAGATCCTTATAAAACTCCGATGCGCATCTACCCTGCGGTGCACTACACCATGGGTGGGCTTTGGGTTGATTACAATTTAATGAGCAATGTTCCTGGCCTCTACGTGCTGGGTGAAGCCAACTTCTCTGATCACGGAGCCAACCGACTCGGAGCGAGTGCGTTAATGCAAGGACTGTCCGACGGTTATTTCGTGCTGCCCGCCACTATTGGCGACTATCTCGCTCCTCAACTAGGCAATTCGGCCCTCGGAACCGATGAACCAGTGTTCGTTGAGGCCCAAAGCCAAGTGCAAGAACGAGTGAAATCATTATTGGCGATTAAGGGAAGTCGTTCGGTCGACTGGTTCCACCGCGAACTAGGCAAGATCGTATGGGATAACTGCGGCATGGCCCGCAGCAAAGAGGGCCTGGAAAAAGCACTGGTGGAAATTCCTACTTTGCGGCAAGAATTTTACAATGACGTCAACATAATGGGGCACGAAGAAACGATTAATCAGTCGCTGGAAAAAGCAGGGCGAGTGGCCGACTTCCTCGAGTTCGGGGAGTTGATGTGCCGTGATGCTCTCGATCGAGAAGAAAGTTGCGGCGGTCATTTCCGAGTTGAGCACCAAACCGAAGAGGGTGAGGCGTTGCGAGATGACGATCAATTCGCTCACGTATCGGCCTACGAATATACCGGTGATACTGCCCAACCCGTTCTTCATACGGAAAAGCTTGAGTTTGAGTCCGTAGCAGTCGCCCAGCGTTCGTATAAATAACTTCTAAGAGTTGGAGTAGGCATCGTGCAGGTAAATCTAAAGATCTGGCGCCAAAGTGGGCCCGACTCTCCGGGCGCTTTTCATAACTACGAAGTACCTAACGCGAGCCCCGATATGTCGTTTCTCGAACTCATGGATGTCCTAAATGAAGATTTACAGACTAAAGGTGAAGAACCAATAGCGTTCGATCACGATTGTCGTGAAGGAATTTGCGGATCGTGCGCCATGATGATCAACGGACGAGCTCACGGACCCGAAACGGGGACGACTACTTGCCAACTGCACATGCGCAAATTTGCTGACGGTGCTCATATAACAGTGGAGCCTTGGCGAGCGGGAGCATTCCCGGTTATTCGTGACCTTTGTGTCGATCGTTCAGCGTTTGACCGCATTATCGAGTCGGGAGGCTACATAACCGCTCCGACGGGAACCGCTCCCGACGCCAACTTAATTTTGGTACCTAAAGAAGTTGCTGACAGCGCAATGGACGCGGCCGCCTGTATCGGTTGTGGAGCATGCGTAGCGGCGTGTCCCAATAGCGCCGCGCAGCTATTTACTGCCGCCAAACTCTCACACCTCAACTTGTTGCCCCAAGGCCAACCCGAACGCTATAAGCGAACCGTGTCTATGGTGAACGAGATGGAGCGCTGGTTTGGATCGTGTACTAACCACGGTGAATGCTCAGCTGCGTGCCCGAAAGAAATCTCTCTTGACTTCATAGCGATGATGAACCGCGATTACGTGAAAGCGCAATTCAAGCAGCGCCGGTTTGCCAGCCAGACCTAAAGCACCGAATCAAGCGCCGCACGCAAGTCTTCGACTAAATCGCTAGTCGTTTCTATTCCTACTGATAAGCGAATCAGAGCGGCGTCCACCGCTAACGGAGAATCGGCAGTAGTGGCGTGGGTCATTAGCGCAGGGTGCTCAATCAAACTTTCAACCGCGCCAAGAGATTCGGCCAAAGTGAATACCTTGGTGCGAGCCGCTAAAGCTAGAGCGGCATCTTGTCCACCGGCAGCAATAAAACTGACCATGCCACCGAAGCCTCGCATCTGCTGGGCCGCTATATCGTGGCCACGATGCTTGGGCAATCCGGGCCACAAAACTTTATCTACCGCGGCGTGAGAGTTAAGCATTTCCGCGATAGCCCGAGCGTTTACGCAGTGGCGATCCATTCGCACACCTAAAGTTTTGATTCCTCGCAGCAGTAAATAGCAGTCAAAGGGTGACGGAACTGCACCGACAGCATTTTGCCAGAAAGCAATGCGTTCGCCGATCTCTGAGTCATTGGTAGCTACGAACCCTCCAACAACATCAGAGTGTCCACCAATATATTTAGTGCTTGAATGCACCACCACATCAGCCCCTAAAGCGAGCGGGGTTTGTAAGTAGGGAGTCGCAAAAGTATTGTCCACAATCAACCGAGCGTTATTTTTATGAGCAAATTCGGCTACGGCGGCAATATCAATAATCGTCAGCATCGGGTTGGTGGGAGTCTCAACCCAAATCGCCTTAGTGCTAGGACGACATTCTGCGAGGAGCGCGCCGGAGTCGGTTAGGTCAACTGCACTCCACTCCACTCCCGATTCGGCCAACACCTGCGATACCAGTCGGAAAGTTCCCCCGTAGGCATCGTCCGGAATAATCAGATGATCGCCTGCTCGTAACAATCCTCGCAATACCGCATCTTCGGCCGCAAGACCGCTAGCGAAAGCAGAGCCGAAGTCGGCACCCTCTAGCGAAGCCACGCAGACTTCAAGCGCACGGCGAGTGGGATTGCCCGATCGGGAATACTCAAAACCACCATGTTTTCCCACCTCATCTTGGGCAAAAGTGGTAGCCAAAGTGATGGGTGGAATTACCGCCCCGGTTACCGGATCAGGTTCTTGCCCCGCGTGAATCGCCCGGGTTTCAAAACCAAAGCCAATCTGGTCTTTCTCGTCAGTCACCAGGCGCTCATTTCTAACCGGGCAAGCCGGCAGCCAAGAAACTCAACACATCTTGTCGGGTCAGAACACCAATCGGATGTCCGCCCTCGAGCACCAGCACTGAATTGGCGGTATCGAGACGATCAACCACATCGCTTACCGTTTCGCCAATTCCGACCATGGGCATAGCCGGCTCCATCAAATCACCCACTGGGCTGTCCAAAACTGATGGGTTCCTAAAGGCTTTATCCATTAATTCGAGTTCGGACAATGTTCCACTCACTTCTTTGGCTGCCAACGGCAACTCTTTGCTCACACTTACTATCAGTTGCGAAACACCCAAGTCACGCATCATAGAAAAACCTCGGCGGGCCGGCTCGTCGGGTGATATCAGCACCAACTCCGGAATAGCGTTATCTGGTGCGGCGGAGCGTTTAGCGCCCAAAACATCTCCGGCGGTTGGTCCATCGGAAATCAAGAATCCGTAGCGGGTCATCCAATCGTCGTTATATATTTTCGATAAATAACCTCGACCGGAGTCGGGAAGCAACACCACCATCAAGTGCTCGGGCCCAAGTTCAGCGCCCGCCACTAATGCCGCGTGCATGGCGGTTCCACACGACCCGCCAATCAACAAGCCTTCTTCACGAGTAACGCGTCGCGCGGCGGCAAAAGATTCGGCGTCGCTCACCATTATGGTTTTGTCAACCAAGCTCATATCGTAAGTAGGCGGCCAAAAATCCTCCCCCACACCTTCCACTAAATACGGCCGGCCGGTTCCGCCAGAAAATACTGAACCTTCAGGGTCAGCGGCAATAATTTGAATATCGGGATTCATTTTTTTAAGTACCCGCGCTACGCCAGTAATTGTTCCTCCCGTGCCGACGCCAGCAACAAAGTGAGTAACGCGCCCGGAAGTCTGCCGCCAAATCTCAGGGCCGGTAGATCTTTCGTGTTCATCAGGATTGACTTGGTTAAAATACTGGTTAGGCCGGTACGCGTTGGGTATTTCTTCGGTAAGGCGATCAGCTACTGAGTAATAAGAATCAGGATGATCAGGCGGAACCGCAGTTGGGCAAACAACTACTTCAGCGCCGTACGCTCGCAACAACGAAATTTTTTCGTCGCTCATTTTGTCCGACATAACAAAAACGCACTTGTAACCCCGCTGCGCCGCCACGATAGCCAACCCCACTCCGGTATTACCTGAAGTCGGCTCCACGATCGTTCCGCCCGGCGCCAACAACCCCGCGGCTTCAGCCGCGTCAATCATGGCTACTGCGGGACGATCTTTGATACTCCCCCCCGGATTGAACATTTCCACTTTAGCCACTAGATCGCAGGCCAAATCGGCGCCTACGCGATGCAACCGCACTAAAGGAGTGTTACCAATTAGATCGAGCGGAGAATCGACGATTTCTAGAGGGAGTTCGCGCGCGTCTGAAGGGTTCTCCACCTCACTACGGTAGCGTTTAGCGTCGTTGTTGAGCAGATCGACCAATCGCACGAATTTCTGTAGGATCTAAATCAGGGTTGGGCTCAACTAAGCGGGATTCAGGAAGCCCCCAAGCCGCAGCCAAAGTCGAGACTTTCTCGCCCGTAGCAACCGCGGCAGCCTGAAGGCAAGCGCCCGCTACTACGGGGTCGTTTTTAGACACCATTACTGTGCGCCCAGAAAGGTCGGCCACACACTGCTGCAAAGCGTGTGAGCGAGCAACGCCACCAATCAACCACAGCCGACCCTGATTGGCGGCATCGACAATGGCAAAAGAATCGATGGCCTCAAGGGCAGCGCACACTACGCCTTCCATTACCGCTCGGGCCACTTTTTCGGGAGTGATGCCGTCTCTTATTCCGTAGAGTCGACCCGCGACAACTCCACCACCGTCGATAGATGACTTCATGCTCGGGGGGGCAAAAACTAAGCCACCCGCTCCGGGCTCTGAGTTAGAAGACCACTGATCGAAACGACCGCGATCTCCGCCGAGTACAGCAGCAGTTTGATCAAAAATAGAACGAGCTTCCACGATGGGGACCAGCGGCATGAACCGGCCACTAGCGTCGGCAAAACCGAAAACTTTTCCGGTTTCATCTTCGACGGGAAGTTCCCGCACCGTAAATATTTGTGCCCCTAAACCAAAGTCAATCACCACGTCGCCGGGCGTTAACGAAAGACCAACCGCAGCCGCCATAGGTGCACCCGTTCCGGCCGCCACTATTACTCCTTCTCGGTCGCCGGCGGGTTCTCCCGATTCGAGCACGCGAGGTAAACCGCTGCCCCAGTCGCGCTCAGAGTCAACTTGGGAAAGCAAGTCGGGCCGCCACCGGTTCTCTCGGGGTGACCAATATCCCGTAGCCGATGCATCGCCCCGATCAGTGACCGCTCTTCGGCCTAAGCGGTAAGTTAACCAATCGTGAGGTTGAAGTAGTGCGGCGATTTTTTTATAATCGTCGGGTTTATTTTTTTTAATAGCCGCCAATTTAGAAATAGAAAACGAAGAGTCGGGGACCGATCCGCATGCGGTTGCCCACTCATTGGGTGTTCGCCCGTCGAGTAGTGCGTTCGCTTCCCCGCGAGCAGCAAGATAATCGCCCACTAGTGCCGAACCCACTAGCGCTCCTTGGCCGTCGAGAGTTACAAGACCTCGCTGCTGAGCAGCAACGGAAATGGCGGAAACCCCTAATGCCCCGCCAGCTTGATTGCGGGCATCCACTAGCCCCTGCCACCAAACGGCTGGGTCTTGCTCGCAATTTTCCGCCACTGCAGCGGGGAACTTAGAACGGCCCGAAACTAAAACTCGACCGGTATCAATCTCGCGCATCTCCAACGAAACCGCATCACGAGCAGCATGGATACCCAGGATTTGCGGCACTAACCCCGTTCCCCTCTGTGACGCTCTAGCAGAAGCCTCGAGGTGAGACCCCTGTGATCTACTAGCTCCTAGGCTATAAGCCCAACCGGTTAAGCATCAGGATACTTACTCGTCCTCTTCGTCGAGTTCGATTTCAAGTTCGTCGAGTTCTTTGACGATGCGGTCTACATCTTCTTGAGCGCGGGTGATGCTGGATCGGCAAGTAATCAATAACTCACTCGCCCGCCCCACCAAGGCGGCCAACTGATCGACATCGAGATCATCGCCCTCGAGTTGTTCGAGAATTTCTTCTAGTTCGGCCAACGCTTCGGCGTAGCCCGGTTGTTTCTTAGCCATACATTCTCCTTTAATTACCTCGTTATTCGGTCGGTTCCACTCGGCTAGCAACAATTCCGGCGGCCGTTTCGGTCAACAAACGTTTCCCGACGGTCGCGGTAGCGGCCGCGCGCAACACTCGGCCATCTTCGGTGCGGGTAATTGAATAGCCGCGGGCCAAGACTCGTTTTGGGTCGAGAGCCCGCAACCGGTCGCTTATCCCACCAATGCGTACCCCGGCATCACGCGACTTGCGCCGAGCTCCTTCGGTTAAACGGTGCTGGGAAGCATCGAGACTGCGGCTCTCGCGCATTAGCGCCTGGGGAACTCCGCGGCTGATTCTTTGCACCACATCGGCTAAATCAGATCTAGCATCAACGCAAACGGTCTCGGCTAACGCTAAAACTCTTTCTCCTATCCGGGATATCGCTGATGCGTATTCACCCACAATCTCTACTAAATGACTGGCGACCGCAGTAGGGGTTTTAAAAGCGGAATTAGCTACCTCGTCGGCGATTGATCGATCAATTTCGTGGCCGACTCCAGTGAAAACTGGGATTTTCAAACTAGCAATAGTGCGCGCAACAACTTCAGCGTCAAAAGCGGCTAAATCAGTCTTAGCCCCACCACCGCGCACTAAAGCAATGACGTCAGGTTTAGCTTTCGCAACTGCCTTAAGCGCGACGGAAATACTTTCGGGGGCATCAGCACCCTGCACCGTGCTCGACGAGAGAATAATTGAAAATGCATAACCACTAGTTTTTATTCCTTCGACAAAGTCGTGATAAGCCGCGCTGTCGTTACTGGTAACCAAGCCGATTCGCAAAGGAACTAGCGGGACTAATAGTTCTGATTGTCGACCTAACAAGCCTTCGCTTTGCAGTGCACCAAGGACCCGGGCTCTTTCGGCGGCCAACTTTCCCACACTAAATATTGGGTCAATACCGTCCATCTGCAACTGGAGTTTTCCGTGGGGGGCATAGAAGTCGAGGCGGACTCGAATTCGCACTTCGGCCCCATCGCGTAACTCGAGATCAGATTCAGCTAAAAGTTTCTCTACCGCTAAGCGCTTAGCCTGCCACAGAGCCACACCCAATTTGGCTTCTGGTTGGCGACCCGCTTCGGTTTTTTCTACTAAATCAAAATACGCGTGCCGCCCGCCGGGGACACGGAACTGCGACACTTCACCTCGTACCCAAAAGGCTCGAGGGAACTCATTAAGTAGCGCACCTTGAATTGCATTTCCAAGTTCGGTAACGCTATAGGTGATTTCTTCTTTCACCTTAATATCAACCGGTCAAACTCAAGCCGGCAACCGTGGTAATACTTGCTCGCAGTACAACCGCAAACTGTTCCAGCCTTCAGCAATGGGCATACCCCCCACTAGTGGATGCAAGTTAATTGCCCCGTTAGCCGTAACTGCGCCTAAGGCCTCGTCGGGAGTGAGCACTTGGTAAATACCTTCAGCCCGTAGGGCTTCGACTGAGTCAGCGTGACTGTGCACCGCGGAGGCAATGTCGGGAGTTTGCCAATGTGAATAAGTGGTGGCTTCGTACAAGAAATACTTGCCCAACTCACTCCAGGTTGCGTCAGGGTCTTCGGCCACATGAACCATTGCTGTGCTCGGCGACGGCATCAGGCAAAACCCTTGCGTTCCGTATTCAGCGCACTTTTCGTAGTAGTAAGCCTCGATTTCGGGAAGATGGGCCGCGGGAAACATTGGTAATCCGTGACGAGCGGCTCGACGAGCCGCGGGCTTGCTGGTACCACCTACCAACAACATCGGGTGGGGTTGAGTAAACGGTCGAGGGGTGACCTGCACCGTGGTGCCGCGATACTCAAATGGTTCACCCGTCCAGGCGGCCATCATGACATCAAGGCACTCGTCCATTAACGCGCCCCGGCTTTCCCAATCTTTGCCGTGAGCCGCGTATTCGTAGGGCCGATAACCCAGCCCGACTATTACTGTCAGCCGGCCGGCACTAGCCAAATCAAGTACCGCAATATCTTCAGCAATCCGTAACGGATCGTGCAGTGGAGCCAGCAGCGCCGAAACCGAGACACCAATATTTTTGGTTCGACCAAAAACTAAACCGGCCATTATCAGTGGGGCGGGACTCCACCCATCGCTTGCGCCATGGTGTTCTTCGAGCGTGAGCATCGGAACACCACAATCGTCGGCGTATCCCGCCATTTCGACGAACGCTTGGTAGCGCTCGGCCATAGCTACTGGTTCAACCCCTGGCTGCACGCAGTTGAAACGAACTGCGGTCAGAGCAGACATTTTATTACTGACCGCAAACCTTAAGACCAAGTTTTTTGGCAACTTTGGTAGTGGGAGCAAATAACGGCGCAAACCTGTACGGCGCAAACCTGTACGGCGCAAACCTGTACGGCGCAGACCTGTACTTAGTGAAGCCGGCCTGAGTGACATCAGAAGATATTGAGTCGGTAGCTTTTTGCAGTAAAGACAACATCTTTTTAACTTGAGCTTTTATTGCCTTCGGCGCAGGTAATGCTTTGATCGACCCGATAACCTGAGCGTAATTGGGCTTTACGGAATCGTTGATGAAGGCAGAAAAATCAGCGGCGCTCGGATTCCCGTTGGAATCAACCGGAACGGTCGATGCATCCTCGTTCAATAAAGTCTGGCTTTGCCGACAAACATTATCCGCCTGCTTGCGCCAGTCTTTTTCGCTCAATGCCCCTGCGGGTGCCGCCATCGCTATTGAACACAAGACAATTAAGGCGCCGATAAAAATGGAACGTTTCTTCATTATGATCTCCAAGATTGACTTAAGTATTTAGAAACTATCTGCTGCTTGCTATTGCGCACAAACTGTCAAGCCAAGACCTACAGTTGCTTGACCTGCCGGAGTGAGTGATTTCAAAAATTCTTCTTTGGTTATTGTTGGACTGATGAACAAAGTGGTTTTATTGAGCCTTTTGATCATCATCTTCACCTTAGGTCGGATCTTCTTGGGCGCCGGAGTAGTCTTGATGGCGGCAACCAACTGAGAAAAATTGGGCTGGAGTTGTGTCACCATAAAGGTGGAAAACTCGGCCGGCAAAGGCTCTCCGTCGGACCCAATCGTCACCGCTCGGTAAGCCTGCGTAATCGCCGCATTACTCTCAGTGCACAAAGCATCAACCTGTGCTCGCCAATCTTTAACCGAATTAGTCCCAGCCGGAGCTGCCTGCGCAGCCATTGGCCCAGAGGCGACAAAAAAAGTTACCGCGAACGTAACGGCCAAATAAAGCCGAGCGCGCCGCGCAGTAATCATTTGTTCTCGCATTGCCAGAGGGAACGGCTTTGTTAGGCCGGCAAAATGATCGACTGATACTCGGTGTAAGGACCGATGCCCTCAGGTCCGAGCTCACGACCAATACCCGACTGTTTGAACCCACCAAAAGGTGCATTGAAGTCAAGGATCATCGCCGAGTTGATCGCCACTACTCCAGTGCGCACCTGAGCAGCAACCGCCGCTCCGTGCTCCACGTCGGCGGTCCACACCGAGCCACAAAGTCCGTAATCAGAATCATTAGCAATTCTGATGGCTTGGGCTTCGTCGTCAAACGGAATAACCGAAAGCACCGGTCCAAAAATTTCTTCTTGGGCGATTTTCATATCGTTAGTGACATCGGCGAACACGGTGGGCTCTACGTACCAACCCTTGTCGAGATCGGCAGGAGTGCCGCCACCGGTTACGACCCGAGCACCTTCGGCTACGCCCGATTCAAGGAATCCCACTACTCGATCCCGCTGACGAGCAGCGACGAGTGGTCCGATCTCGCTTTCGATGTCGAGTGGGTCACCCACTTTCAGTGCCCCCACTGCCGCTCCCAGCGCTTCGACTACTTCGTCGTAACGCTTACGGCTAACCAAAATGCGGCTTTGCGCTCCACAAACTTGACCGTTATTCATAACTCCCGACTGAACAAGTTGACTCATCATTGCTTCGTCAAGATTTACGTCGTCAAGCACAATGGCCGCCGATTTACCACCGAGTTCGAGAGTTACTCGCTTGAGTAAACCACCACAAACTGAGCCGATATGCCGGCCCACTGCAGTTGAACCAGTGAAACTGACTTTGTCGATGCTGGGGTGAGTCAAAATGTGCTCACTCACTTCGCGCCCCGCGGCCACGATGTTGACTACACCAGGCGGAAGATCAGCCTCTAGAACTGCTTCGGCCAAAAGATAGGCATCAAGCGGGGTTTCGGGGGCGGGCTTTAACACGATCGGACAACCCGCGGCCATCGCTGGACCGAGTTTGAGGGCGCAAATAAATAGGGGAACGTTCCACGGGATGATCCCGGCGGCCACACCAACCGGAGCGCGTCGTACTCGTACCGGAGAGCCCAGCGCACCCGTGCGTTCTTCTTCCCAGTTAAATCCTGAAGCAAGGTTGGCGTAAGTATCAAGCACCATCGTGGCCGAAAAAACTTGGCCCATGATTGACCAAGATTTTGGCGAACCGTTTTGCGCAGAAATTAAATCTGCTATGTCTTGGGCACGTGAACTCAGCGCGGCGGAAAGTCGCTTTATCCCTTCCCCACGTTCTTCGGGGCTCATCTTGGGCCACGGCCCATTATCGAACGCGTTGCGAGCGGCCGCTATGGCCTTATCGATATCAGCAGTCGATGCATCAGGAACGGTACCAATTACTTCTTCACTGTGGGGAGAAATCACTTCGATAACGCCTTTGCCTTCGGGGGCAACCCACTCGCCACCGATGAAGAGTTTGTCGTGGACATTCATAATTTCCTCCTAGTACAAGTACCGCCGAGCCATTGGTCAATAAGGCACGCTAGCGCATTGCTCACCAAGACCCAGATCGACTGACCTATTTGCTAGCGGTAACTAGTCGATTGATGCTCGCGCGCAGTTGACCGCAGGTTGACTCTAGGCTGGAATCGGTCGCAAGCAACTCTTCGGCGCTGGGAGTTCCCCCCGCAGTAGCCGATCGTTTGGCTAGCCCTTGAAGAACCGAGAGAGTCTGGTCGCATTCTGTCATTTGCCGGCCAAGGGTTTGAATCTCCGTGACCGATACCGCCGGTTTGCTACCAGAATTAGCCAACAGGCCACCGGCACCGCCGCCGGTAGTGAGGACAATAATCAAAAGGATTACCGCTGCGACCACCGAAACGGCAAAAGCACCTACTGGAATTGAGCGTTGCCTCATACGGGAGGTAAAGATTTTGAAATTGGTTTGGCTGCGTCTTCGTTCGGAGCGAGCCGAGGCAGTAACTATCTTTGGAGTAAGCGATTCGCCTACCGGAGTTGCGGGACTAGGGGTTGGTGCCGGTGAGCGCAAAGGACGAGTTGGGAATGCCGATGAACTAACTCCTACCGTTGGAACGGGATGTTGAATCGGTTCGGGTGGGGTTGGGGGCACGCGACGAGACGCTCCGGCGGCGTTCCAAGAAGGCGGCGGTACAAACCGAGGTGACTCGAGTGGGGCGGTTAGTGGGCTGGCGGAAGACCCTCCGGGACGCAAGGTTGATCGAGCGGAGCCTTTCTTGGCGGCGCTCTTCTTTTTTACTGGCTTGCGCTTAGCGACCGTCTTCCTTGCCGGGCTTTTTTTGACTGGCTTGCGCTTAGCGACCGTCTTCCTTACCGGGCTTTTTTTGACTGGCTTGCGCTTAGCGACCGTCTTTTTCGACTTTTTTTTCTGGGCCATCTAGAACAGTCTAACCAAACCTAGGTGTAATCGTAAATCGCAGATCTGACAAGAACGACAAGGCCGTGGAATGATGCGAGATCTAGGGAGGATTCTGTGAACCAAGCTCTTGACCAAGTAAAGATTCTCGATCTAAGCACGGGCTGTGCCGGCCCACTCGGAGTACTGCTACTCGCCGAGCAAGGCGCCGATGTAATCAAGGTCGAACCCCCCGGTGGAGACCCCTTTCGCGCTTATGAGGGATACGCCGTCTGGACTCGATCGCGTCGATCAGTAACGTGCGACCTGCAGTCTGATGTCGGCCGTTCCGCTTTTCTGAAACTAGTCGAGACTGCTGATGTAGTAGTGGAGTCATTTCGTCCCGGAGTAATGGAGCGTCTCGGAATTAGCTGGGAAACTCTAAACGCCACTAATCCGCGTTTAGTTTTAGCCTCGGTTCCGGGATGGCCCGCAGGTCATCGCAACGCGCATCGACCCGCGTACGATGCCTTAATCCAAGCGGCCGCGGGCCAACAGTGGGAGCAACCTGGTTGGCGAGCGGGACCAACTTTTTTACCTATGCCCATGCCAAGTATGGGAGCAATCTTTTTACTTTCGGGAGGAATAACTAGTGCACTAATCGCTCGGGAAAAAACTGGTCGCGGTCAGCACGTAGCCACCAGTTTGTTGCAAGGCGCTTTGCTCTACACCACCCAAATTCAGCAGTACATCGAGCGAGCCGACGCGGTTCTACTTGGCTTAATGGCAAAAACTTATCCCCCGGGTGTTCATCAAGGAATGATTTTTGAATGCGCCAACCGTGAGTTCATTCACGTTTCGATTATGAGTGGGCTTCCGCCGATGAAGCCCCTAGACGAAATACTGGGTGTTATTCCCCCGCCCGCCGATGAAACTGAGGGGCTGCTGCCACTAGAAATTCAGCTTTTGATGACCGATCGTTTACGAGCCGCTTGCCAGAATAAAGAGCGATCGGCCTTAGTTGATGAATTGCGCGCTAACAATATCGCCGTTGAACCCGTAGTGAGCCCCGCCGAACAATTTGCTCACCCTCAATTACAAGCCAATGAAATGGTTGCCACCGTTGAACAGCCAGGAGTCGGCACGACCACTCAGATTGGTGTACCGATACATCTTCTCGGAACACCGGGGTCTATTAAGTCGGGCCAACCAGAAATTGGAGAACACAATCAAAACATTTGGAGTGGCCTCGGCTACTCCGACTCTGACCTTGCCACGATAAGTGGAGCTAAAGCGAGTGCCCCTAGTTTGCGCCCAACTACCCCAGTGCGAAGTGAGCCGCGCACTGCGTCGATGCCCAACAATAAAACCCCTGAGATTCACGCACTAGAAGGTTTACGACTAATCGACTTCGGCCAGTACTTAGCGGGTCCATTTGGGCCAATGATTCTTTCTGATTTTGGAATGGATGTCATAAAAGTTGAACCCGTTACTGGCGACGGTATGCGCATGGCGGGAACACCGTTTCTTGGTTGCCAGCGAGGTAAACGTGATCTCGCCCTAAACGTAAAAGACCCTGCCGGATTAGAAATCGCGATGCGGTTAGTGGGTACGTCTGACGTAGTGCACCACAACATGACGCGTGGCACCGCCAGCCGACTCGGTATTGACTACGAGGCGTGCCGCCAAGCCCGCGCCAACATCATTTACTGCAACACCTACGCCTACGGGTTGGCTGACCCGCTCGGCCACTTCGGTGGTCTTGATCCGCTTTATCAGGCTTCGGCCGGGCTCGAGTTTGAGGCCGGCGGGGTACCTCACGGTCACGACCCGCTTTATTACCGTTTCGGAATGTGTGATGCCGCTAACGCCATGTTGAGTGTGGTCGGAGTGCTGACTGCGCTTTATCACCGGGCTCGCACGGGTGAAGGCCAAGAGTTATGGACCAGTTTGATGGATGGCGGTGCGGTATTTGCCTCCGATGTGTTTATCCGCCCCGACGGCACCCCATCGGAGCGCCCCGTCATCGATGCCAACGGTTATGGATTTGGACCGGGCTATCGCCTCTATCCCACTCAAGAAGGTTGGCTCCAAGTTTGCGCCGTAAGTGAATCCGAATGGGCTGCGTTAGGGGCCGCGGTAGGAATAGAGAACGATGCCATCAATACCGGAAAGCGAGAAAACCACACCACCACTCTCGAAGCGGCCTTTCTAACCCGTACGGCCCTTAACTGGTCGCGTATTCTTGACGACGCGGGCGTTCCTAACGAAATTGCGGTTGACACTTTAGGTGGGCAGTCGTTGTTGTTCGATTCTGACAATGTTGCCCTCGGATTAGTAGCCGACTACGAACACAGCATTTTGGGCCGTATCCGCCAGTTCGGAGCCACCGTTAACTTCTCTGATACTCCGGGGCGTATTTTTGGACCTCCGCCACTGGTAGGAGAACACTCACGGCAAATACTCGAAGACCTCGGTTACTCCGGATCTGATCAAGAAGACTTGCGCAAAGCTGGCGTGGTCTACTGGCCAGACGCCGACTACCCCTGGGGCTGGTAGTTAAAAACTCCTTCGAGTCTGCGAGACTCTAATGATGGAACGCCTCGATGTGCACGGACGAGTTCGTCCCCATCTACGGGGGGTGATCCATTTAGTCGCGGCGATTGCATCGGTAATTGGTCTTGTCGCTCTAGTGGTAGTGGCCTCCACTCCAACCGCCCTAGTGGCCGCCATCATCTACGGGCTAGCAGGAGTTTTGCTCTACGGAGTTAGTTCCTCGTACCACTTGTTGGCTCATAGCCCCCAAGCACAAAAAGTAATGCGGCGCATCGACCACTCCATGATTTTTGTTCTTATCGCGGGCACCTACACCCCCGTATGCCTACTTGCTCTCAACGGAGTCGGCCGTTGGTTTTTACTCGCAGCGGTTTGGGCAGTAGCGCTGCTTGGGATCTTTTTAAAAATCAGCGCCCTTGAGCGCTTCCCTAAATTAGGGGGAACTCTTTACATCGCTATGGGATGGCTGGCCATTCTTTGCTTGCCTGCGTTGTGGTCGCGCCCCGGGATTCTTTTATTGGGTGGCATCGGAGGATTGATTTACACCGCGGGGGCAGTACTTTTTTTCACGCAGAAACCCCGGGGCTGGCCAAAATGGTTTGGTTACCACGAAGTGTGGCATACCCTTGGCGTTACCGCTGGAGTGGCGTTTTTTATTATGAACTTTGATTTAATTAGCGCGGCTTAAAAGTACCGATTATTCAATCAGGGTCACTAACAAGATCGACTACCAGAAGCGTAGCCAGAGTTGCGGTTAGCCAAAGCATAAAATCTTTGGTGTCGGGAAGGACCCTATAAGAAACAAATGCTTCAGTGCTAATAGCGAATACGAACCACTGAGCGGCCAATAGACCTAGCGCCGCACGAGCGTTACGAGCCGCACTCGGTTTATTTAGTTTCCAACTGCGAGCAGAGCGCCACAACATAGCGACAATCACGAATTGGCCGACTACGATCACGCCTAATAGCCACTGGCTAAGCGCTTTGTCCGACACATACGCTGAAGTCACTTTGGTTAAATAATCAACAGTGCCCGAGCGAAACGGCCACGAAATCCAACCAAAGGAATACAACAAATCGGTAAGGTTCGTTAGAGCTATCAGAGTCATCAGTAGCGCCCAGCCGGCTAAAAGTATCGAGCCAATCGAACGGCGTTTGGCGAGTTTGTTTCGCATTGTTTTCATGGGCACCTCCTTGGTCGTCGACCTTTAGAGTATTACCAACCAAGCCATTGATGCCGACAAAGCGTCTTAGTCTAAAAATAAGCACTAGGTTGGCTGGTGTGGCGGTTGACCTGGATTTCTTTTTTGACCCCGTTTGCCCCTGGGCTTGGATTACCAGTCGGTGGGTGACTGAAGTGGCCGAACAAACCGACTACCAGATCGAGTGGCGGTTTATTTCGCTCAAGATCATCAACGAAGATCGCGATTACGGCACCGACTTCCCGACCTACTACCCAACTGTGCACGGCCTTGGGTTTAGCCTGTTACGGATTTGCGCGGCGGCTCGAAAAAGTGGTGGCAATCAGGCGGTCGCGAGCCTATATACCGAATTCGGGAATCGCATCCATACCGGCGGACTGAGTAAAAAAATAGCCGCCGAACCTAGTCTTGATTTGGCTCCTTTGCGCTCTTCGCTCATCTCCGAAGCAATTGCCGCTAGCGGGCTTGACCCTAAACTTGCTGCGGCGGGTGAAGACGAATCGTACGATGAACTCATTCGCACCGAGACTGAAATCGCGCTCACTCGCACCGGTAAAGACGTCGGTACCCCTATTCTCACTTTTGCTCCGGGAACCGACACCGAAAACTCTCTGTTTGGTCCAGTCATTGCCACTATTCCGCGCGGCGCCCAAGCCGTTGAGTTGTGGGACGCAGTGCGAACAATGGCTGCGGTACCCGGCTTTGCCGAGTTAAAACGCTCACTGCGAGCGGCCCCGTCGTTTGAATAACTCGTTCGGTATGTCCTAGCGACAGAGTTCTTGCTTGACCGCAGCGGGGGGCGCACTGCAGAAAGGCAAATCTTCTAACGGGCCAAAATCCATGGCGCGCCAGTTATCGTCTTGACATAAAGCAAGCGTGAAGCCTGCACTTGAACTAGCAGGCGAACCCGGTACTGGGCGGCTGACAACTAGAGCCCAACGATTGTCAACCTGCGACATTGTCACCTCAGCGCTAAATCTTCCTTGGGCAGGATCAGTCTGATCGAAAGCAGCTTTTGCCCCCGCAGCACCGCCACAAGGCAATGCCGCCAGCAAAGTCGTGGGGGTAGCGGGGACAGTTGTCGTAATTATGGGGACAGTTGACAAGGCAGTGGTAGACGAAGAACTGGGTTTGTTTTTTGCTCTATTGGCCTGGTTATTAGAATCAGAATTACTGAGATAGACCAACCCTCCACCGATTGCTAAAACAAGAATTACGACTACGCCAACTACTTTATTGCGCCGCTGGCGCGATTTTTTAGTAGCCACGAGATAAAACTAGCCCCACCGTCCAACGCTTTCGCGCACTAAACCGATACTTTCGTGAGCACGGGTCGAAGCAGAGAACGCAGCGCCACTAAGGCCACAAGATAAAGAGTGAAGGCCAAAACTAGAACTACATTTAGGCCAAACTCCATAGCCAAGATCGTGCTCAATACCGACCCCACCACCGAGGCGAATCCGTTAACCGCCCAGCCCCAGGCGACATATTCACGCGGATACTCGCTTAGGTTACTTACTGCCCCTAACCCCAGAGGCATAAACGCTCCTAGACAGATACCCAGTGGCGCAAGCACAGCAAAGGAGAATAAAACTCGGGCCGGTAACGGCAAACTAAGTAACTCGTTAGTCAATGACGGAAGGGCAAACAGATAAAAGATCGTCAGAAGACCAAGCACGAAGACCAAAATTTTGATGACTCGTTCACGGTGGGCTTGATAACGACCGCTCAGCAATGCCCCTACTCCAGTAAATATGAGAATTGAGCCAAGCGTTACCGTAAGCGAATACGTAGGGAGGCCAAGGAACAATGTGAGGCGCTGAATAAGCGTAATTTCAAAGAAAATGAAACCAAGACCCAGCGCGGAAAAATAAAGTGCAGCCATGGGTTTTCTTTTCAGACCGCTCCATATGTTTCGTATCGCGATAAAAGGCAGCAGCAAAAACACCGCGGCGAAGATAATTGAGACCAATAAAAGAAGGAGGAGTACGCGCTCACCGACTTGCACTTCTCGATCAGAACGGGAAATGGGGTCGGAGAAGTCGCTTACGACTGATCCAAATTTAGTGAAATGCCAAAAAAACGGCTTGTTGTCGGTTACGGGAGTCACGTCAAACGGATAAGAGCCGTACCACGCGTCAAGTTTGCTTTGGGGGGTTCTGATTAATAAGTCGGGTGCACTGCCATCGCCTTCTCGGCCTGGTGCATAGACCAGTGTCGACCCCGGTACGGCTGCAATATTGGTGGTTATGGCGCTGATTTCACTAGGAGTAAACGGAGTTCGTTTAACTAAAACGGTGGACAGCGTGTTAGCAATGGCGTCAGTATTTCGTATAACCACAAAATGGCGAGCTGGGTTTTTAACTCCGGCATCGACTAAAGCTTGGCGTGCAGTTGACACGTAGCGAGTAGTGCGATTTGGTTGAGTGGCGTAATCGTATTCACCGAATTGGGCCGCCACGATGCCGTCACGGCGCAAATGATCAAGTGATTCATGTATCGCTTCGGTGGTATAGAGGTAACTCTCAGAAAGAACAAACGCACCCGCCGAGGCTGCGTTAGAGGCCGAATAACTATCGGGGGCGGGATACCAAATTAGATCATAATCACCACTTTGCCGAGCAAGAAACGATCGCCCCTCATCGTTTACATAATTCACCCTTGGGTCTTGAGCAATATTGCCGGCGTAATCAGCGAAAACCTCGGTAAGAAGTTTATGGGTAACCGGATTTAATTCGACTGCATCAATATTTTTAGCCCGAAAATAAAGTGACGCCAGTATTTCATGACCACCAGCGGCACCGATAATGAGTTCTTTGTTGGGGGGAGCACCTAGCGCAGCAAACGGAAACGCCCGCGGATCTTGACTAAAACGACTCAATGTTTTTACATCGCCGTTGTACTCGTCGATCTGCGATCCCAACAGACCATCGTGGAAGAGCGTTCGCTGATTGCCTGGGGTACTAAAAACATCGACTCGAAACAACGGACTCCACGACGAATAATCGGTGTCGGACTCAGAAACCTGAACCTTGCTGGCCTCAAGTTTTTGTTCGGGGAGAATCGCGGGCTTAATTGTGGCCACGGCCAAGACGACCAGCAGACCAACCGCAACTGGTAAAGAGCGCGAGCGAATCCGTATAGCAATACGCACACCGACTAAGGCCAATAATGATCCAGCTAAAAAAATAGTGGCCGGTGGGCCAATAGAACTGAGCAGATACACCACTGCTGCGCAAGCCAAACCGGCACCGATTAGGTCAGCAAAATACAGACGACTGATTCGATCGGGGCGACGAGCAAACAGGGTGGCAATAATTACCCCAACCGAGACAAACGAAATGAACAGGGCCCCGCAGATAATGAGCAGTCGAGCGATATTGGTGAACGAAGCCCATGTTCCGTAGTCCCACACCGCAAAAGTGTCGAACGAAGTAACGGCAATAACTAAATAGCCAATTCCCACGCTCAGGGCCGCGGTAAGCGAACCCCATAGCAAAATCACATCAGTCGACGCACCTCGCAGTCGCTTAGATATCGCAACAATCACCCCGCCGGTACCGATACCTAAAAGGGCAAGACCAATGACGAGGTAAGTGTAGTAATAAAAAAGTTTGAACGAGATAATTCGGGTGTAACTGATCTCGAGTAGCAGAGCGGCCGCGCTGACCAGAAAAATATCTAGATAATGCCCCCGACTATTCGACTCAGGACTAGCCTCGATTACGTTCGCCACTTCTCCCCCAAAAAGACATCTCTTAGAGTTACTTAGTTTTAATCGCGATAACGACAAACTCTAACGACTCATACCGACTAATAAACGCACCCCAGTTTTTGGTCATTATTCGACTATTACGCGCATAACGTGGCAACATCAAGTATGGCAAAAAATGTGCTCGGAACTGATCTTAAAGAATGCAGCCTCGACCCAGTTACGGGCTTTTATCGCAACGGGTGTTGCGATACTGGCGCCGATGACATGGGTGTACACGTGGTGTGCGCGCGAGTGACTGACGAGTTTTTGGCTTTTAGTAAATCCCAAGGAAACGACTTGAGTACCCCTCAACCTGGTTTTACTGGCTTGAAAGACGGCGACCAATGGTGCTTGTGCGCGTCGCGTTGGAAAGAAGCGTACGACGCCGGTGCAGCTCCCGCAGTCGTGCTTGAAGCAACCCATGCGTTGGCTTTGGAGTGGGCTAGTTTGTCGGAACTAAAAGCTCACGCAATAAAAGACTAAGAGCTCACTTCGCCTGGCGGTAATGCTGATGGCGGAGGAGTAGGTGGTAATGGTTTGGTAGTTTTGAGAACTTCTAGTTCGCCTTGGAGTTCGTTCACTAAACTGCTGGTGTCGCCTAAAAATAGTGCCCGAGCCAGTTCGAGACGAAAACGCAAGCCCGCACAGTTCTCTTTGTCGTAACCAATACCCGAAACTTTTTGTCGGTTTGAGACGGCCATGACGGTGGTTGGATTGACTTCGTTGTGAGTCATACCCAGCATTTTGGAAAAAGCCCACTCGCGCGCGTTGTTAGCGCCTTGGAAAACCACTCTTTGATTAGTTATTACCAAGCGACCAAAATCAACTGCCGTTGGGAGTTCGTTGCCCTGAACATAAGTTCCGCGTGAGCCACCAACGTTGTAGCGCACACCTTTAGCCAGACGAAACGAAAATCCTTGGTACCCACCGGCGTAATGTCCCGGCTGGCGACGGGGCTCAATGAGGGCTGCTTTTTCATAAACTCCCACCAGTACCTCACCTTTTTTTAAAACAATTCCGGTATTAAAATCGTCATCTTTAGATCCGGTGGCTCCGTGACGAGCCCACTCCAACATCATGGCGGCTTCGTCGTAATCTTCTTGCCACTCGGCTAGAGCGGTGGTGTAAGTGACCTCCGCTTTTTGCGCGGCGCGCGCAGCCTGCGCCGCCTTACGCTCAGCCCGCTTAGTAGCTCTGCGGGCTTGAAAGTCGGAAAAAAATCCCACTTAGAAATTCCCTCCTTTTGCCCAGACCATGGGATAGGTCTAGGCGATTTTGGCCGCCCGAGCGCGGTCCTGAGCATTACTGGCTTATGGGACAACGAGAGGCTTGGACTCTCCCTTAAGGCAGTCGGGGGGCTATCTTGTATCTGACACCAACGTCAGCCAACTCAATCGGGGGTCTTATGCCTATTCCCAAGATCATCAGCGTCGACGACCACGTTGTCGAGCCATCTCATGTATGGCAAACCTGGTTGCCCGAAAAATATCGCGAAAAAGGACCCCGCATTGAGCGCAAGCGTTGGGGAAGTTTCAGTCTTAATCCGGGAGCGAAGTACACGAACACCGAAGACTCCGAAGGCATGTGGGGCGACGCGTGGATTTTTGAAGATCGGCTTATTTATGTTCACAAGCGTTTCGTGGCTATCCCACTTGACGCCACTCCCGATGGTGACATCACAAAGTTTGATCGCACCAAAATGGTGATGGAAGCACTTACCTATGACGAGATGCGCCCAGGTTGTTATGACCGCGACGCGCGTATGGTTGAGTTTGAGCGCAACTGGGTCGACGGATCCCTACCCTTTCCGACTTTTCCACGGTTTTGCGGACAAACTTTTTATGAAGCAGAAGATAAAGATCTTGGCCTTGCGTGCGTTAAGGCTTACAACGACTGGATGGTCGAAGAGTTTTGTGAGCCGTCCGAAGGGGTCAACATCCCGTTGTGCTTAATGCCATTGTGGGATGTCGAGTTAGCTGCGGCCGAGATTCGTCGTAACGCCGAGCGGGGCGTGCGAGCATTTTGTTTCTCTGAGTTGCCTACTCGCTTGGGACTGCCCAGCATTCACACTGGGCACTGGGATCCAGTTTTTGCTGCCTGCAATGACACCGGAGTAACTCTGGCTATGCACATCGGGTCGTCTTCGACTGACCCCATTGCTTCACCCGACTCCCCCGCCGGTGTCGGGGGTACGTTGGCGTTTAACAACTCCATGGCGTCAATGGCCGACTACTTGTTCTCGGGCAAGCTCATTGAGTTCCCCAAACTCAAACTCGCTTACTCCGAAGGCCAAATTGGTTGGATTCCTTACGCGCTAGAGCGAGCCGACACCGTTTGGGATCAGCACGACTCGTGGCAGCATTCTAAAGAGCGTATTCCTAACCCGCCGTCGAGTTATTACTACGGGCGCATTTTCGGTTGCTTCACCGCTGACCGAGTGGGCTTGAAAAACCTTGACTTAGTAGGTGAAGACAATATTTGTTTCGAGACCGACTACCCCCACACCGATACCACGTGGCCCTATTCACGGGAGTACGCGGAAAAGATGGTGGCTGATCTTGACGATGCGGTTGCTTACAAAGTTCTGCGGGGTAACGCAATCAAGATGTTGGAACTCGACCGAGTTTGAGTTAAAGCGGAGTTATTGCTCCGCCATAATTGCGTCAAACTCGGCTTTGGGGTCGTGCACAATTGGTCCGTCAACTTCGACGATTACTTTTTGAATCTGCGCGGTGCAGCGAAACGGCGCTTGATAACCAGGACCAACCGCAGGGCCTTGCTCCCAGCCACAGGTGTAGCCCGCGCCAGAAATTGAATGACGAAACAGTGTTACCCGCTCAATCGAACCTTCGCCGACTACTTTTCCGTCAAGCCAAAGAGTGACGATTCCTCCTTCACCTTGGGTGCTAAAAGAAAACCCCACCGTATGTGCGCCGGGAGTAACAATCTCATCGCTTTCGATAACAGTTACATTGCTGCCGAGAAAATTACTGACGTAACGAACTCGTCCATCAAGAAGATGCAGAGACCATCCGCCCAGCACCGTACCGAGGGCCAAGAGCACGCCGGCGGGGGGCAGGCTGTCGCCAACTGAAATTGGTGCAGTAATGGTGTGATTGCGACGATAAACACTTATGCCCACTTGCTCGGGCAACACTTCACCGCCGGGCCAAAACACCGCTCGTCGGCGGTCGGAAAAGGGCCGGCGGGGGTTTAGTAATGCCGCCATAGGGCGATTATCAAGGGGCAGCACTTGGTGCTGACGAGCTTCACGCCACCATAACTCGACCATGGCCGCTAATCGTTCTGGCTCAGCCGCAGCCAAGTTATTAACTTCAGAAAAATCTTCGGCGACATGGTAAAGCTCCCAGACGTCATCGGCGAACGGGGCCTCGGGGTCTAGACCGTCGTCGTACATGTGGGCAAGCGGTTTAAAGGTAACGGCCTTCCAACCGTCGTGATGAATCGCCCGACTACCAAACATTTCGAAATACTGTGTGGTGTGCTGCCCCGGAGCATTGGCGTCATTAAACAAATAAGAAAAACTCGTTCCTTCGATTGGTGACTGCTCTACATCACGAATTTTTTCTGGAGCCACAATACCGATTGATTCAAGGATGGTGGGCAACACATCAATAGCGTGAGTGAACTGGTGACGGATTTCTCCTCGAGCGCTGATCGCGCGTGGCCACTTGATAACGCACGGGTCGGCTACCCCACCTTCGTGTACTTCACGCTTCCACCGACGCAATGGGGTGTTGCCGGCCATGGTCCAACCCCAGGGATAATTATTATGCGCGCTCTCGGTACCAATTTCGTTTATGCGAGCCCGTAATTCGCGGCGCCCTGCGGGCTCGCCATTATGAATGCGAGCGTCGTTAATAGAACCTTTCATTCCCCCTTCAGCGCTTGCTCCGTTATCTGACATGACCAAAACTATGGTGTTGTCGGCTTCGCCTAGTTGATCAATGAAATCAAGTACCCGCCCGATTTGGGCGTCGGCGTGAGAAAGGTAACCGGCAAAACATTCCATAAACCGCGCTGCTACGGCTTGATCTTCGGCCCTAAGGCTGGAGAACTCAGGCACCCACGATGGCCGTGGAGTCAATTGAGTGTTAGGCGCGATCAGACCCATAGCTTTTTGGCGGGTAAAGGTTTTATCTCGCCAAACATCCCAGCCCTCATCAAATTGGCCCTTATAGCGATCGATCCACTCCGGCGGTGCGTGGTGGGGTGAATGACACGCACCGGTGGCGAAGTAAGCGAAGAACGGCTTGTCGGGCTCGGCGGTTCGGATTTCACCCAAGTAACGAATCGCGCGGTCGGCCAAATCTTCACTCAAGTGATAGCCCTCTTCGGGACGACGGGGCGGATCTACCGCGGTGTTGTCTTGCCAAATCGTCGGGACGAACTGGTGTACTTCACCCCCGTGAAATCCGTACCAGCGCTGAAACCCGCGCCCGCACGGCCACGAAGCACGCGAAGCGGCGGCGTGAGTTTCATCTTCGGGAGTTAAGTGCCACTTACCAACCGCAATAGAGGCGTAGCCGTGTTCGGCCAAGATCTCAGGCAAGAAACCGTTCTCACGCGGAATGTCGCCGTAGTAACCGGGGTAGCCCAAAGCTAGGTCGGCGATGCGGCCCATAGCGTTGGTGTGATGGTTGCGACCAGTTAAAACGCATGCCCGAGTAGGCGAACAAAGCCCGGTGGTATGAAAGTTTGCTAGTTGCACCCCTCCCACCGCGACCGCGTCAATGTTAGGTGTTGAAATGTCAGACCCATAACAGCCAAGTTGCGCGTAGCCCACATCGTCGAGCACCACGATTACAACGTTGGGGGCGTCGGTGGGCACGACTGGGTCGGGCGGCCACCACGGAGTCGACTCGCGCCACGACGAGCCGACGACTCCTTCAAATTCGGACGTTGGCGTCATGTACGGCGAGCCGAGAGTTGCCGCAGCCCGTTAGTGAAATTCGAACTACCGAGAACCGCGGGGCCAGCGGGACCAAGAGTGGGCATTTGGTCGAGCAGTTCTTCGAGCATCACACGAATCTCTAATCGAGCCAGGTTAGCGCCGAGGCAAAAGTGCGGACCGCCACCACCGAAAGTCACGTGATTGTTAGGAGTACGGCCTACATCAAAACTTTGCGGATCAGCAAATGCCGACTCATCAAAGTTGGCCGACGCATACCACAACACCACTCGATCACCCTTGGCTACCGCAACTCCGCCAATCTCGGTATCGGCAGTAACGGTACGGCGAAAATAAAGAATTGGAGTTGCTACTCGTAAAATCTCATCAACGGCGGTAGTGACCAGAGAGCGGTCATCAAGCAGGCGTTGCCATTGATCGGGGTTAGAGAAAAGATAAGAAATCCCTTGAGAAATAGCCGTACGAGTGGTTTCGTTGCCCGCGACGACGAGAAGTAAAAAGAATAAATCAAACTCAAGTTCACTTAATTGTTCGCCATCAACTTCGGCGTCGAGAAGAGCGGTAACTATATCGTCAGTGCGTACGCCACCGTTCATCGCCTCTCGCTTTTTTGCTCCGAGCGTATTGGCGTAGGCGTACATTTGCATCATTGCTTCACCGTCAGGGAGACCATTGCTATCACTCTCGGGATCGTCAAAACCGATAATGCGCTGGCTTAAGGCAAACATTTTGTCGTGATCTTCTTCGGGGATTCCGAGCATGGCGGCAATTACTTGCATTGGCAGTTCGGCGGCAATATCGGCCACCACATCTATCTCTCCGTTCTCATCAAGTAAACGATTTGCTCTATCGCTAATAGTGCGGGCCACGGCACGCATTTGTGTCGCGAGCATGGCGATCATGCGCGGAGTAAAGCCCCGATTAACTAATCGGCGATAGCGCGTGTGTTGGGGTGGATCCATTTCGATCAGCATTCGGGGAGTCTTGGGGTTAAGAAGTTCTTTGCGATCAAAAATCATGGTGCCGAGTGGGGCGGGAGAAAGGTGCTCAAAATCACGATTAGCGGCCACCACATCGGCGTGACGAGTTACGCACCAATAACCTTCGCGACCAGTGTTAATCCCGTACTGGCGCGAGATGGGTCCTTCGGTGCGCAGAGCCGTAAAAGCGGCGTGAGGGATGCCTCGGGAAAATACCTTGGGGTCGCTGAGATCAATACTGGTCATTGCGTGAGTATGGCAAAAATTGATGAGCCGTGCTTTTGCGTAATAACGCCAAATAGGGAGCCGGAAAACCTAGCCAATTCAGGGTTGGACTACGTATTTGCCCTTGTTGTTTACCGTCATAATAAACAGCGGAACATCGTCACGCACTCCAGTGGCCGGAGCAATCGTGATTGAGCCGGTAGCGCCAGCGAAGTTTGCTGTTTTACGAACCGCATCAAACATTGGCGTGTACTCGGTACCCCTAGTGCTTTGAATGGCCGCAAATAAAACATTAGCGGAGTCGTAACTAAAGATTCCCCATACTCCAGGATTAATACCAAATGCTTTTTTGTAAGCCTTGGTGTAAGCCTTGGCCGACGCGCCCGGAAAGCGAGGGGCTTCGGGTACGCCATCAAATAGACAACGCTGCGAGGCTTTGATTCCCGCAGTGGTTACAAAGGCTGGGTCAACGTTGGCTAATCCCATCAAACATTTAGGTGAATCAGGATTCGACGATTCAAGCGACTTGGCAATTAATGACCCCTCGGGGAAGTAAGTACTCGAATAAAGAAGGTTAGGGTTAGTACTAAGTGCTCGCGTTATTTCGGCGGAGTAATCGTTAACATCTTCCGAGACCGGAACCTGAGTAACGGTTATTCCTGCGCTTTCAAGCCCAGTTTTTACGCTGTCGGCAATACCTTGGGTGTAGTCCGAAGGATCGACCAGCATCGCCACGCTCTTAGCCATTGTTGATTTGATGTAAGCAATCTCAACCGGAGCAATTTGTTCGACCATGGGTTGCACCGTGGAGCCATAACCAATGGTGTCGTCGTCGGACGCCATTGAGAGAGGAACTATGCCGGCGGCAACGTATTGCGGCAAGTTAATGATCCCTACTCCGGAGTTATAGGGACCAACTACGGCGACAACTTTTTTTGCCTGCGCTTTTTTCACCATGACCGAAGCAAGATCGGGTGATGCTTTGTCGTCGAGTTTTACCAATTTAATCTTGCGGTTGAGCACTCCCCCTTTAGCGTTGGCTTGCTTAACTGCCAACTTAACGCCCCGAAATATATCTTGGCCGTATGAGGCTTGGTCGCCGGTTATGGGTGCTTCCACTCCAATAATGACTGGATCTTTACTAGCAGCATTGGCATTTGGCCCT
>SHUY01000089.1 GCA_009694435.1 Acidimicrobiia bacterium
TCCCACCCAAGGGCTAACCGTAAGCATTGCCACTCCACAGAGTGCTCCCGCAAAACCAAATACCAGCATCGCCAAGTCAGAGCGGATAAGCAGCCAAATAGTTTTTAAAATATTTTCCCGATTTGATACAGCAATAGCGAATGAAACAAGAATTGAATTTATTATCCAATACGAAAAAACAATCAAAACAAGAGACAAGCAGACCCATGCCAAGGAATTGCTTTGCTCAAGAACTGAATATCCAACAAGGGAAGATACAAGACCCGATATTCCAAAAGAAACTGAATTTACAGCAATCTTAAGCCATGATTTTGACTGAATATGAGATATATAAAAGCCCCCAGCCGCGCAAATTAGTACAACTGAAATATATGAACCTGAAGTTGAATAAAAAACTGCGGCACAGATACCTACGGCAATGCTTCCACTTAAACCTGTCCTATCAGAAAATACTTTATCTCTATTTTCAGAAATATAAAATAAAACAGCAAGAATACAAACGTAATAGTTACTAGACAAAATAATAACTCCAGAAAAAAATGTTATGCTTAAAAATATTGAAAACCATTTACTAAAAGATTGCTTATAACTTGGGATTAAGTAAAGATATTTTGCTTTCATTTCCCTCCCCCACTCGTCCTTCCTAAACGGTGCCCATAAAGATCAATTAACTGGTCGTAGCACGAAAAACAGGGTTCACATTCTTCAAGATGAATCTCAACTTCGCTGCGAACCGACCGAGACAACAATCCACGGTGATAACGACCAAGGCGACTCCGGACCGTGCGGCATAGCCCTTCGCCGTGGCAAGCCACTATTTCCATGCACGCGCCCACGAGTTCTTCGCGTGCCCTATGCGCTCGTTGGCGAGCAGCAACCGCACTAATGCCTAATCGATCCGCTAAATTTTGAAACTCCAACCCTTCGACGTAGCGCAACTCAATGATCTCACGACTTTTGGGCGAAAGAGCGGCCAGGGCAGCCGAGGCGACCGAGGCATCGAGAACAGTTAACACTTCTTCCTCGGGCTGCATGTCATCCGACGGAAGAAGTTCGGCGATGTCAGACCCTAAAAATTTTCTCCGTCCCTTAGAGCGCAGTTGATTGCGCCAAGCGTTACGCACAGAAGTGAGTAAATAAGACCTAATTTTTGTTTCGTCACGAATGTATTCGGCTCGGCGCAAAACATTAAACATCGCCGTTTGAGCGATATCTTCCGCCTCAGCCGTATTGCGAGATAAGCGGCGAGCTAAACGAAAAGCGTCGTCACTATATTGCGCAATAAGTTCGTAAAACTCTTCTGGAGTCGACCCACCAGCTAGTTCCATAGCGGCTCACCTTTTAATGGCTGAGGTATGCCTCGGTGGTATTGGCCATGACCGCTATCGTTCGGACGTGTGGCTTTTGATCCTGACCATCCTCGGAGCGATCGTCGTTGTGGTGGTGACTCGAGGTGACCCGCGCGAATTATCTCGGATTCGCCTGCGGGGCACCTGGCTACTTTTCGTTGGGTTAGGGATCCAAATAGCTCTGGAATTTGTTGAGATCCCGAAAAGCCAGATTGACACCATTGGATACGCATTATTGATGGCGGCGTACGCATTCATCCTCGCCTTCTGTTTCGTAAATCTCTCAACCCCAGGAATCAAACTGATCACTGTGGGGATTGCCCTCAACGCCCTCGTTATTGCCCTCAACCAAGGAATGCCCACCGAGCCCGTTGGCAACAACGCCCAGGGCCGACGCGTCCGAGAACCAATCGAGCGTTCGGTTAAACACCGTCCCGCTAGTAGTAACGACTTGCTGGGCTTTCTGGGCGACAAGATCGTCTTGCCGGAACCCTTTGATGAAGTGATCTCGGTCGGCGATGTGGTTGTAGCGCTAGGAGTATGGCAACTGGTCTACGCCGGCAGCCGCCGACGTAGACGCAGAGGTCAAAACCGTAAGCGGGCTTAGCGCCAAAGCCGGCTTGCACCGCCAGCTAGGACTAGGGCGGCCAAACTTGAGCCGATGACCAATAACCGAACCATTGTTTTTTGCATCGCACTACTTCCCCTCGCTCGTTCATCTGATTTAGATGAATATGAATTGGATTGAGTCGTTTAGAGACGACCGCTAACGGCATCGTCGAAAAGAAGACGATGTTTCACAATCGGTGTGACATAAATTTTGTTTGGGCAATAGCAACGTGATTAGCCTAAATACCATGAGTGGCATTAACGACTGGCCGGATAAACCGTACGGTTCCGGCCTACGCTCGTTTGTGGCCGCTAACCGATCTGAACCTCTCTCATTTTTTAGAGTTCAACAATGACCTCACCCAAAGCAGTTTTTTGTTCATTTCGCTTTGGTAGCACTGACGGGGTTTCGGTCGAATCTCGAAAATGGGAGTGGGCTCTAAATGATCTCGGATTTACGACCCGAAGGGTGGCGGGAGAATTTCTCGATGGAATCCGACCCGACGACACTTGGCTATCGTTTCTAGCCATTGATCCGGCCCCAGGATCGCAGACCGAACCCAGCGCTTTGGCGGCCGCCATTGCTGGAGCCGATTTAGTGGTGGTTGAAAACCTCTGTTCTCTCCCACTCAATCTCAATGCCTCCCGTACTGCAGCCGACGTTCTCAAGCGACATACCGGACGAGTAATTTTTCATCACCACGACCTTCCTTGGGAGCGATCCCAGTTCGCGCGTTTAAGCGAATTTCCGCCGATACGAAAAGACTCGGCTCATGTAGTTATTAATGAGCATGCCCGAAAAGAAATGGCGATTCGGAAAATCGATTCTTTTTTGATTCGCAATTCTTTTGATCTAAACCCTGAACTTGGGAATCGTGAACAAACCCGTAAGCAAATGGGTTTTGCTAGTGACGATATTGTGATTCTGCAACCCACTAGAGCAATACCCCGAAAAGAAGTAGGGCGGGCAATCGCGCTGGCCGATTCGGTGTCTGAACGCTGGCCCGATCGAAACGTAAGATTTTGGATTACTGGGAAAACTGAAGATGGGTTCGATGAGGAATTGGCCCGTCTAATTGAACACGCCCGCGTATCGATCACTCAGGGTTCGGTGGGAAGAGTTGAAGACGCCTACGCAGCAGCCGACTTGGTAGTGCTTCCGTCGAGTTGGGAGGGTTTTGGTAATCCCATCATTGAAGCAACCGTGGCTGGTCGCGCGGTGGTAGTTGCGCACTACCCCGTCCTCGACGAACTGACTGAGATCGGTATGAAATTCTTAGATATTGACGATCTAGAAGGAATTCTCGAGGAGTTAAGCAGTCCGAGCCCAAAAATGGTAACGAACAACCTTGCTTGTGCTCGCCAGTACTTCAACCTGGAAGATCTACCTAATCAAATCACCAAAATGTTCACTGAGATAGGTTGGACACAGTGGTGACTAATTCAAATGATCCAGTATTGACTCGTCGGAGGAAAATAGCCCGAGGGGTAAAGCTGGCTAAACGAATCGGCTACTTAGCTTTAGGAATTGCCGTGGTGGCTTTTTTTATCGGGTCGGTCACCAGTTTTCCGCAGTGGCTCGTTTCGATCAGCATCGGGGGGCTAATTGCCGCGTGTTTGATTCTTCCCCTTCCGATTGTCTTGGACTACGGAATCAAGGCCGCGGAGCGAGAGGACCGAGATAATCCACCGTCTCATTAAGGCTTGATTCCGAGGGTGTATTCGTCAACGATCAGCCCGACGGTCTAGCGTCTGATTGATCACAAAATTGAGCCCAATAAAAAGGAGCAACTATGCGCTACCGCCGGATGGGGTCAGCCGACTTCGAGGTATCGGAAGTGGGATTTGGCGTATGGACATTAGCCAGTAATTGGTGGGGCGAGGTTGACGATAAACCTTCTTTGTTGCGCGCCGCTCTTGATGCTGGCATTAACTTTATCGACACTGCTCCCGTGTACGGCGATGAAGGAGTGGGAGAAACTCTTTTATCCGACTTTCTAAAATCGAATCGCGACGACATCGTTTTAACTACAAAGTGTGGATACGACATTGACGCGTCGCGCAAACATCCAGGACAATCTGAGCGACCCCACGATTGGCGGCCGGAATCAATACGTAAACAACTAGAGGACTCCTTGCGGCGACTCAATACTGACCGTATTGAGCTTTATCAACTCCACAACACTCGCATTGACCCAATCCTCGCCGATGACCTTTGGGATGAACTGAGCAAACTCCGCACTGAGGGAAAGATTCTTGAATTAGGCGTTGCTCTCGGACCAGCCATCGGTTGGGTTGAAGAGGGACTAAAGGCCATCCAGGAACGGCCGATCGTTTCTCTTCAGACGGTATTTAACATCCTCGAACAAGAGCCTGGAATCACTTTTGCTGCGGCCGAGCCGGTGATGGATAAGAGAGTTTCACTGATTTCACGAGTTCCGCACGCCTCGGATGCGCTCTCGGGGTCAGTTACTCCGGACACGGTGTTTCCTCCTGGCGATCACCGATCGCACCGGAACCGCGACAACATGCTTGACAATTTTGAAAAAGCGGCCACTCTGAGTTTCTTATGGGAAGGCACTGGCCGCACTATCGGACAAGCAGCCATAGCGGGGATTTTGGCTAACCCGGCTTTCGCGACTGTCCTCCCCACCTGCACAACGGCTGAAGAAGTTACTGAATTCGCGGGCGGATCTGATCTACCACTAACTGTCGATGAAGCCGAGCGACTCGAAGAAATGTGGTCTCGCAACTTTGATCATGAAGATCGCTACGAGATGACCCTTAAATCGAGCGTATAGAGCGATACTCGATGACGGTACGGCTTCCGGCCGAACAGCGTAAGCGCCAAGTTCTTGATGCCGCGTGCAAAATATTTGCCGACCGAGGTTTTCACTCAACATCAATGGACGATATTGCGGCTGCGGTTGGAGTCACTAAACCTGTGCTTTATCAGCACTTCGATTCGAAGCGGTCGCTTTTTCTAGAATTACTGGATGACGTTGGGATTCAATTATTGACTGAGTTGTCTAATGCCACGGGAGCAGCCAACTCGCAACGAGCTCGAGTCGAAAGTGGATTCACTGCTTATTTTCGTTTTGTCACTGGGAATGAATCTGCTTTTCGGCTGCTATTTGGGGCTGCAGTCCGTAATGATCCCGATTTCAGCATCGTGGCCGAAAGAGTTCTCGATGATGCGGCCGAGAAAATCGCTGATCTGATTGAGATACCGGGCTCGCCTCAACACCGTCGAGTACTGGCCCATGGGCTAATCGGAATAGCAGAGGCGACGAGTCGCGACGCTTTAACCGACGACGGAAGCGCGCTTGATCCCACCCTGCTGGCTCATTGGGTAGCCGAACTCGCGTGGTTCGGTCTGCGCGGGGTGCGGATTGACGAACCGATTTCCCGTTAACTGCTGCTAGACGAACGGCCGGCCTTC
>SHUY01000017.1 GCA_009694435.1 Acidimicrobiia bacterium
AATCGACGCAACTATTACTTGCGGCCATGCTTTCGGTGGTGACTATGAGGCGGTATCCATCTTTTCGGCGCTCGCGGTTGCTCGTCACATAGCCAACGGTGACATAGTCGTGGTCTCAATGGGCCCCGGAATAGTAGGAACCAATACTCGTCTTGGTTTTTCAGGAATGGAGGTGGGCCCCATCCTTGACGCGGTGGAATCGCTGGAGGGAGTGCCAATAGCAGCTTTGCGTATTTCTTTTGCCGACGAACGACCTCGTCATTTCGGTCTTTCTCATCACAGCGCTACAGCTTTACGAATCGGTTCGCGTGGCCGAGCACTGATCCCTATTCCTTTAGTAGGGGAACCAGAAGAATCCCAGATTCGAGCGGAACTTGCGGAAGCGGGGATTGATCAAAAACATGAGCTCGTAGACGTGGGTGCTCCTGATGTCTTGGATCTTTTTTCCAAGAATAATATGGAAGTTGTTTCAATGGGTCGTCCTGCTAGTAGCGACCCAGTACTTTTCCAATCTGCAGCCGCAGCCGCAGCTTTAGCAGTTGAATACTTTAAGGGCAACGGTGAGTGAAAAAATTGAGCGGCTAATGAATTTAACCGCGACATTGTTGGACACTCGGCGACCGCTTTCCCTTGACCAGATTGCCGATCGGTTAGAGCCCGGTTACCCCGACGATCTAGCCGCCCGCCGCCGATCTTTTGAGCGAGACAAAGAGACTCTACGAGACATGGGTATTCCGATCAGCGTGGAGTCGACAGATTCACTGGGAGGGGAGTCGGGGTATCGGATACGGCCGTCCGATTACTACTTGCCCGACCTTGACCTCACCATTCAGGAGCGGGCGGCACTCCACATAGCAGTGACCGCGATTCGAGTTGGCTCGGACGCGGGACGAGCAGGGCTAACGAAGTTGGGCGGGATAGAAGGACCAGGATCTACTCCGATTGCCCGTCTTGATCTTTCGGGTGAGTTGGCGGGTTGTTTCGACGCAGTAGCCAAGCGCGCACCTCTGTTTTTTTCGTATCGGGGTGATAAGAGACAAATAAATCCTTACGGAGTGCTTAATCGACTCGGTAACTGGTACGTAGTTGGTCATGATCTAGATAAAGGCCTGCCCAGAGCATTCCGAGTAGATCGCATTGAAGGCTCGGTGTCAATAGGAAAAGCTAAAAGTTTTGATCGTCCTGATGATCTTGACGTTGGATCTTTTGTGAAATCCGATCCGATAACTTACGGCGAAGACGATCCATTCGATGCTCTAGTCTTAGTAGATAAAAATAGAGCCGTGGGAGTGGTGGCACAACTAGGGGAAGAGTGCGTCGTGGAGCGCAAAGAAGACGGTGCGGTTGTGGTTACGATGCGAGTCGTAAATAAAGAGGCCTTTCGGACTTGGGTGCTTTCTCTGCTAGAACACGCGAAAGTTTTATCTCCGGATGAATGTGTAGCCGAAATGGTCGCTTGGCTAAAGGAAATTTTGGCGAGGTCAAAATGAGCCCACGCCCACAATCGGCCACTCAGCTTCAACGGATGTTGGCTCTAGTTCCGTGGATACTTGCTAACCCTGAGACCACTATCGATGAATTAGCCAAGCGCTTTGAAGTTTCGTCTCGGGAAATTGAAAAGGACTTAGCCGTGCTTCCGTTATGCGGGCTACCCCCGTATACCGCTGATCGACTTATCGACGTTTTGGTATCAGAGGACGGGTCAGTGAGTATTCGCCTAGCTGAGTATTTTGAACGCCCGTTGCGGCTAACCCCCGGAGAAGGTCTAGCCTTACTGGCCGCGGGGCGAGCGCTGCTGGCCGTTCCCGGTTCAGATCCTTCCGGACCCTTAGCCAATGCTTTAGTCAAACTCGAAGAAGTGGTGGGGGGGCCAGTAGCGGTAGATGTTGGCAACACCGATCATTTAAGCGAGTTGCAGTCGGCGGTGGCCAAGTCTGAACAAGTCGAGATGGTCTATCACTCGTTTGCTCGAGATGAAATTTCCACTCGAAGGGTTGACCCGCAGCAAGTTTTTCACGCTTTGGGATTTTGGTACTTGGCGGCATTTTGTCATCAAGCAGACGACGATCGCCTCTTTAGGATCGATCGGGTTCAGTCGGTTCGTCTCACTGGAGAGCAGTCGAAGAAAAGGCCAGTAGACGATGACTTTGAATCGATATTCCACCCAAAAGTGAACGACGAAAGGGTTCGTTTTTTGTTGAACTCCGAGGCTTTATGGGTTATCGAAGATCTGCCAATTGAAGATTCGATTGAGCGAGATAATGGAAAAGTTGAGGTAGTGATCGCCGTGAGTGGGACTGCATTTCTAGATCGACTGTTGCTTCGCTTAGGGCCAGCAGTGGAAGTTATCGACCCTCCTAGCGCCAGAGACGACTTAGTCAAAGCGACTCAGCGCATCCTCGACCTGTACTCGTCATGATCAGTTCGGCTCTAGGCGGGGCATTATCTTTACCGGTAGTGGTAAATCGATGAGCGTAACGCCTGATCAAAATGGAGACGATGCGGTTGCGAAACCGCTCGTGCCGCCAAGTGCGAAAGCGGAGAAAAAAGCGGGACGCAAAAGAAAGGGATTCGTTAGGACGCTAGTGGAGTGGGTCGTTTTGATCGGCATCGCCCTCGGAGTAGCTTTTCTCGTCAAGTCATTTCTTTTTCAAGCCTTTTATATTCCTTCTGAATCTATGGTTCCGACCTTGCAAGTTGGTGATCGGATTTTGGTCAATAAACTTTCTTATCGGCTTCACGATCCCAACCGAGGCGACATCATCGTTTTTCGAGCCCCTTCGTCGGCACAAACTCCAGATATTCAGGATTTAGTCAAAAGGACTATCGGGTTACCCGGAGAAACTGTGACTACGTCACCTGAAGGCGCAGTCCTGATTGACGGACAAGAAATCAAAGAGCCTTACCTGCCTAAAGGCGTAGTGACGAGATTCAATGGTGTACCACCAGGTTGTGGTAAACCCGCAAGTGGCGGCGATGGCTGCCTGGTCCCCAACGGGCGTGCTTTCATGATGGGCGACAATAGGGAAGCGTCTAAAGACTCTCGAGTTTTTGGACCCGTCAAGCAGTCAAGCTTTATCGGTCGAGCTTTTCTCCGGATCTGGCCTTTTTCGGAGCTTGGCTTTCTTTAGGATCTCCCACTTACGCGATTACGTCAACCATGCGGTCGACATGGTCACAATAAACCGCGTCAACGCCTAGAGCTAGCATTGCTCGCAAGTGGCGAACCTCTTGGACGTCCCAAGCGAAGACTTTGACTTTAAAGCGGTGAAATAGTGTAACCAACCCTGGAGTCCATTCGCTTTGGTGCATATTCATCGCATCAATACCAGCGTCAGACAAATCCGCCGCGTGGCGTTCCATAGTGCTCGCGACCTTGCGCTTTGGCTTACTATTGACAAGATTGACTTCCGGAAATTTTTTACGGAGTTGCTTGAGTCGAGTAGTCGAGTGGTCGCATAACCAGAGGCGCTCAGATGCACCGTGGCGGCGCGCAACTTCAACAATCAAATCTGATACCGCTGGCTCTTTGCAGTCAATAGACAACTCGTAGTCGATGCCAACGGTGGAGTAGAGGTCGTCAAGGGTTGGAATCTCAAATCGGGCAAGTTGCTGAGCGGAACTTTTCCCGATATTGATTTTCCAAGGTATAAAACTGGCTCGAAGAACCCATCTGGTCTGATCGTGCACGAGGGCAACTTTTTTGTCCCCAGTACACCAGGCGTCAGTTTCGAGACCGGTCGCCCCATGGGCTAGCGCTCGTCCAAATGCCGGTAAGGTATTTTCGGCTAGATCAGCCCGCCCGCCTCGATGGGCAAAAGTAATAGTCATCGCGGCGTGCGTGGCGACTTAGTGGATCTCATAATTCCGACGGTAGCATTACTAGGAACTCAACCGAGAGGAATGCCGTGCAGATCGGCCCCGCCGAAATTCTTGTCGTAATCGTGATTGCGCTATTGGTGTTTGGGCCCAGCAAGTTGCCCGAAGTCTCTCGGCAGGCGGGCCGAGCGATACGAGAAATAAAGCGGATTCAACATTCTCTTACCAGCGAATTTAGTGACGCGTTTGCAGAAGATCATTCTGCCGCAGCCGAGGAAGCCCCGTCGCTTCCTCCATTGCCGGTCAAAAAGAAAGCACCGGTCAAAAAGAAAGCACCGGTCAAAAAGAAAGCACCGGTCAAAAAGAAAGCACCGGTCAAAAAGAAAGCACCGGCTAGGACTAATGGTAAAAACAGATAATACTCCGACCACTAAAAATCACATGTCGGTGGTTGCTCACCTGTCCGAGCTTCGCCGAAGAATCATAATTTCATTAATCGCTATTGTTGTCGGTGCCATATTTTGTTTTTGGCAATCGCCACGGATTATTGGATTTTTTCTTGACTATTACCGCGATGCCACTGATGGAGCCAGAAATAGTTTCATATTCATAGGCCCACTTGACGCTTTTGCCACTCGATTAAAAGTGGCTACTTACGGCGGAATAGTGCTCGCCCTCCCGATCTGGCTTTGGCAACTGTGGCGGTTTATAACTCCAGGTTTAAATCCTAAAGAGAAGCGTTATGCCGTCCCTTTTATTATTGCTTCGTTAGTGCTTTTTGCTCTAGGTGCCTTTGTTGCGCTTTTGACTCTTCCCGAGGCACTCAAGTTTTTATTGAATATCGGGGGACAAGAGCAACAACCCCTGCTCACGGCCGACAAATACATCGGTTTGGTATCGATTATGTTGCTCGCTTTTGGCCTTTCTTTCGAATTCCCAGTAATTCTCGTGTTTTTGCTAATAACTCGAGTGGTCAGTACTGATCAGTTGCGAGGATTCCGCCGGTGGGCATTGGTATTGATTTTCGTGTTTGCTGCTGTCATTACCCCCAGCCAAGACCCCTATTCTCTTTTCCTGATGGCTTTGCCGATGTACGCCTTTTATGAGATATGTATCATCATTGGAAGAGTGATGAAAAGGTGAAGTCTTCTAAGGACTACAAAAAACCCGTCCCCCGGCGGGAAAAACTTATTGCCGCTCTGTGCGTAGTCGGGATTATCGGTATTACTGCCGTAGTCATTTGGTTTTTTCGCCCCGAAACGACATCCAGCCCAACCAACATCCCGAGCAACGCTCCGACTGTCCCGATAATCACGACGCCGAGCGTTCCAGAAACTACCGTACCTGTTCCTGGAGGATGACCAACCAAGAAAATTTTATTGCTCAATTAGGGTTTTCACTTGATAAGTTTCAAGTGAAGGCCTTGGATGCTATCGATCAAGGGAAGTCGGTGCTGGTCGCGGCGCCTACCGGGTCAGGGAAAACCGTGATTGGGGAGTACGCCGTAGCGCGGGCTTTGAGTCGTGGGGGAAAGTGCTTTTACACAACCCCGCTTAAAGCACTTTCCAACCAAAAATTTTCTGATCTGCGCGAGAAGTACGGGGGCGGTTCGGTTGGGTTATTAACGGGGGACAATTCGGTTAATGCTTCGGCTTCCATTTTGGTGATGACTACCGAGGTGTTGCGAAATATGATTTATGCCGACTCCTCCGCCCTTGAAGGCCTCGAGTCAGTGGTTCTCGACGAAGTCCACTATCTCCAAGACCGCCATCGCGGACCGGTATGGGAAGAAGTTATTGTGCATTTGCCACTTGAAGTTGATCTAGTATGTCTTTCGGCCACAGTCTCGAATGCGGAACAATTTTCAGACTGGATCGAAACGGTACGCGGCGCAACGACTGTAATTATTGAAGAAAAACGACCAGTAGATTTACGGCATCGATATCTAGTGGCTGAGCGTGATGTCGATGAGTTGATAATGCTTCCGGTTTTCGTTGACGACACACTTCCATCTCCGCCTAATCCTGATGCGGTGCGGCTAGACCGAAGAACGAGTCGTGGCCCGCGCGGCGTTCCTCGCCCCGCTCGACGACTAGTGCCTCCCCGCCGAGCCGAGATGCTCGAACGGTTAGACCAAGAAGAGATGCTACCCGCCATAGTTTTCACTTTCAGTCGAGCGGGCTGTGATGAGGCGGTTCGCCAATGTGTGGACGCCCGGCTTTCGTACACCAATGCCGAAGAGCGACAAAAAATAGCGGAGTTGATCGACAAGCACACTGCACAAATCAGCGACGACGATCTCGCGGTATTGGAGTTCGGATCGTGGCGAGCAGGTCTTGAAGCCGGAATCTCTTCGCATCATGCCGGCCTCATCCCTCCGTTCAAAGAGGCGGTCGAAGAGGGCTTCACCCAAGGATTACTCAAAGTCGTTTTCGCTACTGAGACCCTCTCGCTCGGCATAAACATGCCTGCTCGTACGGTAGTCATAGAGAAACTGACCAAGTTCACCGGCGAACATCACGATTTTCTTACCCCGGGTGAGTACACCCAGCTGACCGGGCGAGCGGGTCGGAGGGGTATCGACTCAGTCGGTTACGCCGTCGTCTTATGGAGTCCTTGGACGACCTTCGAACAAGTGGCAGGCTTGGCCTCTCGCCGAACCGACGCTCTGCGTTCTTCTTTTCGCCCAACTTACAATATGACCGTAAATTTAGTAGATAAATATTCCCCTGAGCGCAGCCAACAACTGCTCAATTTATCCTTCGCTCAGTTTTATGCCGATCGAGACGTGGTGGCGATGGAGACTCGGCTTGAGCGCCGATTTAAGTCCCTTGAGGAGGCCACTAAAAGAGCGGTAAGCAGTTACGGCGATTTAGAGAGTTATCGCGAATTGCTCAATACACAAAAACAAGAAAAGAGCGCAGCTCGAAAGTTAGGAAACGACCCCAAACAGCGAGCAGTTGTTGAAGGCTTGAAGCCGGGTGATGTCCTATGGCTGGCGGGGAGGGGAGGGAAAGTCCTTGTTTTGTCGCAACAAACCAAGCGCAGTTCTATTCAGGTTTTGATACTTTTATCGACTGGCCGGACCGCTCGAATTAACCCAAACGAGTTTACGAGAATTTCTTCCCCCGTTGGTCACATTGATTTACCTACCCCTTACCTCCCACGAGATCGATCCTTTCAAAGAGTAGCGCTGCGGTCGTTGAATCGATTTACTGTTCCGCGCGACAAACGCAGTTCGAAAAAGAAAAGAAAGCACGAAACATTAGAGAAGGCATCGAAAAAAACCTTAGGGGAACTAATTCGCGCTCACCCAGTATCTAAAGATCCAGATATTGTTGAGATTCTCAAGGCCGCCGACGAACGAGACCTCATACTGAGTGAAATAGATAAACAGCGTAATCGGGCCACTAAACAATCAGACTCATTGGCGCAGAAGTTTGAACGGGTTCAGACTTTGCTGGAACAATGGGGATACATCGCAAAGTGGGAGTTGACTGAGCGAGGAGAAATATTGTCTCGGCTTTACACCGAAGTCGATTTACTCTTGGCCCAGTCGCTGGCCCAAGGCGATCTCGACGGGCTAACAGCACCAGAAATCGCGGCAGTGGTTTCCTGCTTTACCTACGAGTCTCGAGGTCGAGATGATGACGAAACCAATACTTACGAGCAATGGCCAACGAAAGAGTTGGGAATGCGGATATCGGCGATAGAAAAAACTGCGAAGAAAATCGCTAAAAGTGAAACCGCCACGGGAGTTCCAGTCAGTCGTGGACCTGACTCAGGATTCGTCGACATTATTTATAAATGGGTGAACGGTAACGATCTTTACGAGGTTTTAGCAAACAGCGAACTAGCAGGAGGAGATTTTGTACGCGGTACTAAACAGTGCATTGACGTATTACGGCAGTGCGCGCTGGTAGCACCTAATCCAGAAACTCAGATAGTGGCTGCTCAGGCCGCGGACATCGCCCAAAGGGGAGTAGTGGCCGCCATGGGGTCGGTAGCGTGAATAGACCCAACGAAACGTGGAGCGATGTTTCTTCAAAAACTCCAGTAGACGGTTTTCGGGTTGTGGGCCACGACGCCACTCTGGCGCAAGCAGCCCAGCAGTCCCCGGGCGCGGTAATTGAATTTATACCTGGGATCGATTCCGACTTAGCGCTTGGATTGGGTATTGGTCTGTCTAGCGCCACCAGCACAGAGTTGATTGAGCCCGCCCATCGGTTAGTTCCTTTAGTAAGTATGGATGCGCTTGAAGTCAGTCGAGGAGGAAAACACACGATTGCGGTAAACATGGTTATTTCTGGAGTGCTTCCCGACCGTGGGCGTTGGTGGCACCGGCGGCGGCTTTTGTCGGTCTTTGTTGACGGAAAAATTATTTTCGCTGGCCGAGCAACGACGGTGATTGCAGCCAACGGTCAATTTTTCCACGGACTCGATTTGATCCCACGAGGTCACCCGGGCGACTCTTGCATCGAAGTCCAGATACTGGCCCTGCCGGTCGGGCAAAGAAAAGCGTTTAAACGACGGCTGGCGACAGGGACCCACGTTCCTCACCCCGGGGTGATTGAGGCCCGGGGAAGACAGGTTGAAGTCTCTTGGCGGGGTCGCCGGTCACTCAACATTGATGGCCGAGATCAAGGTATCGAGGATTCGATTGTTGTGGATGTAAGGCCTAACGCCTATCGGCTGGCGTGGAAATCGACCCCGTAGGCCCTATCCTCAGCTGAACCGGTTTCTATCGGTACGATCATCACCGCAGATAACTACGGCCAAAGTCGAAAATTTAACGGAATGGAAATTATGCACTACGTGAACGAAGAGTTTTCCGAAGATGAGAAAACGATGCTGCGGCCGTATTTCACCAACCTCGAAGGACCCGTATTCGCTTTAGTGAATCTTCCGGAAGTTGTAAAGGGAGCGTTGTTTGCCCGCTACTCTCGCACCGAAAAAAGCTTAAGGAGGTTGTTTCTCGACGAGTTTGTTAGCGATCTTGACCTAACGGGAGACCTGACGGTCGATGCCACCGTGGGCCTTAAGCGAGCCGAAGAACTTTATGATCGTGTTTTTCTAGAGTACGGAGACGACTCGGTGGCACAACTCGGTGGCGTCCATCTCGCGTGCGAACAAGCTTCAAATATCCTTACTAAAATCTTGGAGTGGGGACGTTTAATGGCGTACCTAGAGCAATCAACTAGATACATCACTTACGACTCTCGTTTTGGTGGTCTTTATCGATACGTTCGACCTCCTAGTGTGCTCAAATCTCCACTAGGGGCTCGGTACGTGTCGGATATCGACTCTCTCTTTGATGACTACGCAGCTTGTTTACCCCAGCTGACCGATTGGGCGCGCGAACGCTTCCCTAAAAGTCCCGGTGATTCAGATTTTGTCTATAAGCAGTCCATAAAAGCGAAGGCTTGCGATCTGGCTCGGGGTATTCTCCCTGCGGCTACGGTCTCCAATGTAGGCATATACGGAACGGGTCAATCTTTTGAAGCCTTGCTGTTGCGGATGAGGGCTCATGTTTTACCCGAAGCGCGAAGTTACGCCGAGATGATCTTGACTGAATTACGTAAAGCCATACCTTCATTTTTATCGCGGGTTGACCTCCCTGACCGAGGAATCGCTTGGTCGACATACTTATCGGAGCAACAAAGCGCGACCGAAGAGATAGTGGGAAAACTATTTACCAACGAGGCGGTCGAGACAGAAGCCTCCGTAATTTTAACTGACTTCGACCCAGAAGGCGAAGACAAGGTGCTGGCGGCGATCTGCTTTTCGCATCTCGATCTACCCGACGCGACAATACGCGAACGGGTTGCCCGACTGGGGGCGGACGAAAAAGTTGCCGTCTTGAAGGCCTACGTTGGTGATCGTTTGAACCGTCGTCATCGACCCGGGCGAGCGTTTGAGCGAACTGACTATCGCTTTGATGTAGTTTGCGACTACGGTGCCTTCCGAGATTTGCAACGCCACCGAATGCTCACGATTGATTGGCAAAAACTATCGCCGCATCACGGGTACGACCGTCCCGATGCTTTGGTTGACGCGGGTGTGGCGGACATATTCGATCGCGCTATGGACCGTTCGGCTGACCTCTACACCGATCTCTCCGAGTGGTTTCCGGTGGAAGCCCCCTACGCAGTCAGTTTGGCCTACCGCATTCGTTTTTCTATGCAGATGAACGCTCGAGAGGCAATGCATCTATTGGAGTTGCGGACCTCGCCTCAAGGGCATCGTTCTTATAGGGTCGTGGCCCAGCAGATGCATCAGTTGATCGCCGAGCAAGCGGGGCATCGAGCCTTGGCGGAGGCTATGAAATTCGTAGATCACGAAACTTATGACCTCGAACGTCTAGAGTCAGCGCGAGCCGCCGAGGCCAAGAGAGCGATCTCTCAAGCATGACCAGCAGGGCCTGCGAGCCTATTATCATCGGGCGCAAACTATCTTAGAAAAATTAATCACTAATAGATTTAAGTCAGAAAGGTAAGTAATTGAGCGAAGAAACCTCAGAAGAAATCGTCTCCATCGATCTTGAGATCGACGACGAAGAAGTCGATGTCTTAGAGGTCGACGATGGCGACGCTGATGCCCTAGAAGTCGATGCCCTAGAAGTCGATGCCCTAGAAGTCGATGATGAATTGGTTCCTGATGTCGAAATAGCAGTCGAGGAGGCACTAAAAGTTCTCCCTACCACGACCAAGCGCTCGGGTGAAGAAGTGGTCGACATGGCCGAAGAGTCTGATCCTGACGACGTCGAAACCCCCTTAGACGCTATTCTCGCGGAAAAAACTGCCAGCACCAAACTTGAGGACGAAGAAGCCGAGATCGAAGAGGACGAAATAACGATTGATGAACGCACTGATGACTCAGAGCGGATCGTCCCTAAGCAACCCGGCGAGTTTCACTGTTCTGCGTGCTTCCTTCTCTTACCGCGGGGACAACTAGCGGATGAGGAGAGACTTTTGTGCAAGGACTGCGTCTGAGCCGCAGTTTTATTTTACGCGCTAGCGTTGCTATAGCAGCAGGAGCTCTTAGTGCGACCGCGTTTTTACCGATTGACTCCGGCTGGATAAGCCTATTTGTGCTAATCCCGTTGTTTTGGGCATGGAGAGATCAAAAAATACTTACTGCTTCACTAATCGGTTTTTTCTACGGGGTCGGATTCCTTCTCGTTTTAATGTTCGGGCTGCACTATCTCGGCTTTCTGGCTTACCTTTCCTTGGCGTTTCTTGCCGCCCTCTACTACGCCGCCATAGGAGCGGTAGTAGCGGCTTTTGCTCAGCGAGGGATGAGAAACCCTTGGTTGACGGCCGCGATATGGATAATGAGCGAAGGCTTACGAGTTCGTTGGCCACTCGGAGGATTGGCTTGGGGCGAACTGGGCGGAGCTTTACACGACTTCGCGGTACCTCGCTCTTTGGCTGGATGGGGTGGGGTAGCACTAATTTCATTTTTAGTAGTTGCTATTAACGGATTTCTTTATGATTTTTACCTAGGACTAAGCAGCAATAAAAAACGGATGCGCGCGTTATCTGGGTTGATTTCTATTTTGCTACTAGTCGCAGTAGGTTATGTCGCCAGATTTGAACCCACGCCGACTGGACGTATCCGTTTTGCCCTAATACAAGGTTTTGATAAAGCCGACGCTGAGTTAGCGTCAAGCGCAATTGGTCCGGCCGAGACTCAGGCTCATTTCGATTTAGCCAAAGGACTAGAGAAAAACTTTGATCTCATTGTTCTGCCCGAGTCGGCTCTATACGATGACCCTCAAGTGAACCCCGAATTAAAGGCTCAGATAATTTCTCTGGCCGAAAAACACAACGCAGTAGTCTTGGTGAACACTCGTCACTATCGAGCAAACGGAAAGCTATACAACACCAACTTCGCCTACGATCCTCGTGGTGAGGTGATCGGGAAATATTCCAAATCGCATCTCGTGCCTTTCGGCGAGTACGTGCCGTGGCGAAGCGCATTGTCTTTTATTGGCCCGCTTCGGCAAATTCCTTACGATTTTTCTCCCGGAACTCGCCGGCAAACATTTTTAGTTGATGGTCATGAGGTTGCCGGGCTGATTTGCTACGAATCGGCGTACCCGGGTCTGGTGGGGGACTTCGTTCGCGACGGGACCGAAGCAATCGTGGTATCTACTAGCGATCGCTCGTACCGGCGATCAAACATGGCGGAAGCCCACTTTGCTCAAGCCCAGATGAGGGCGGCAGAAAACGCTCGACCAGTACTGCAAGCGTCGATTTCGGGAGTTACTGGGGTAATAGATTCCACTGGTTCAGTTAAGGCTCGATCAGAACTATTCGAAAACACGGTCTTGACTGGTTCAATAAACACTTACACCGGAGATACTCCTTATGTTCGCTGGGGAGACTGGCTGCTCCTCGGAGCGGGACTTGGGCTCATCGGGGCTGCTTTGTTAGTGATTAGGTCGGGCCAAAGAGACAAAATCCAGCCACCGGCGTAGACTGAACTTATGAACCAAATCGAAGATGAAACTTCCCAAGAAATCACCGATAGCGACTTGATTAACAAGGTCGTCCAGCAGTCGAAAGAAATGCTTCTTTACGGTCCGGTGGGTTTGGCTTTATATCTTAAAGACACCGCACCGACATTTCTTAAAATATTTGTCGCCCGCGGCCGTAATGAAGTCGACCAAAAAACTAAAGGCCTAGGTGAGCAAATAGAGAGTGTAAAAACTGCAGGAGCTGGCATCGTGCCTCCTACTCCTGAGATGTTGCGAGCCTTGTCGGACGGGTTGGCTCGAGCGAGAACCGCGGCCGAAAACGCATTAGGAGCACTATCGGTGCTCGCGCAACGCAATCCAGGCGCAAAGGTCTCCGATAGTTCTTATGTCCAGCCTGAACCTTCGGTTGATCAATCGAAAGACTTAGGCAAAAAGCCCACCATAAAAGCCGATAGTGGTGAATCGGCAGAACTAATGATCCCTGATTACGACGGACTTTCGGCGGCCCAAATAGTTAGTTTGCTGGAAGGGTTATCGCTGGAGCAGAGGTCAGAAGTAGCCAAATATGAAGCTACTCATCGCAACCGAGTGACAATTCTCGGCCAGATCGACAAGCTCAAAGATTAAAATCAGTCAGGTAGAGATATCTCGTGGAAGACCACAGAAAAGCCACTGAGAGCGACCTCGATCGAATAGTCGAACTAGCCGAAGGCCTGCGGCGCGAATTGGAGCCCATGCGCGGTGGCGACCTCTGGATCCGCCGAGAATCAGCATCGCCGCCCCTCGACGATACCGTCGCCCTTTGGCTCAACGATCCTAGATATACGCTCCTGGTGGGCACCTACGAAGGGTCGATCGTCGGTTACGGGATAATGGAGAAAGAAACCCTTGCTGACCAGAGCCACCTAGGGGTCATTCATGAGATCTACGTTGAAGACGCCAGTCGATCGGTAAGCGTGGGTGAAAGCCTGCTTGATGGCTTAGCGGAAGCGGCTAACGAGCAAAAATGCGTCGGGCTCGATGTACGAGTTTTGCCTGGACATCGGCTCGCCAAAAATTTCTTTGAAGCGCAAGATTTTCGGGCTCGCATCATCGTTATGCACCGAGACTTAAAGTCGGACCAAACCTAGCGAACATGAGCCCACAAAACCCTGTAAGCACACCCTTTTATAAGTATGCCGAGAATCCTCGTTATGTAAAGTTGAGTTCGATTCAAGATCATCGGTCTAGCGTGAGCCAATGAGCGCTCTCCCCCTTGCCGGCCGGCCGAGTACGGAAGTCCTCGACGACCTCACAGCTCGCAAAGAACTTGATATCAAGTGGCGTGAAGGACGGGCATTCTCTTTGGCCTATTTTGCGGGCCAAGACGTCGCTTCCTTGGCCGAGGAGGCTTACCGGCGTTTTAGCGGCGATAACGGCCTAAACCCCGCCGCTTTCCCTAGCCTTCGGGCTCTTAACTCGGATGTCGTAGACGTTGTCAAAGGCTGGGTTGGCGGTTCGCCGGCCGCAGCCGGATTTTTGACTAGCGGGGGCACCGAAAGTTTGTTAATGGCGGTCAAGGCGGCTCGGGATCGACTTTTCGTCGAACGAGGAGTAACTAAGCCCAACGTGGTTCTCCCTACCTCGGCTCACGCAGCGTTCGAAAAGGCGGCTCACTATTTCGGGCTTGAGAATCGTCGAGTGGCGGTGACCGACGACTGGCGGGCCGATACCGCTGAAATGGCTAACGCAATTGACGACAACACCGTACTTTTAGTGGGTTCCGCTCCGCAGTACCCCCAGGGCGTTATCGACGATATCCCCACTATTGCGGCCTTAGCGAGGCAACGAGGAATCAATTGTCATGTCGACGCTTGTATGGGAGGCGTAATTCTTTCTTTTCTCAAACGGTTAGGGCAAGACATTCCCCCGTGGGATTTATCTGTGCCTGGAGTCAGTTCTGTTTCAATAGACCTACATAAATTCGGTTACACCGCTAAAGGTGCATCGGTGATGATCTACGCCAATAAAGATTTACGCTCGTATCAATCTTTTATTACTGATAATTGGTTAGGCGGAACGTACGGTTCATCAGGCGTTCTGGGCACTAAATCCGCCGGCCCTTTAGCGGCGGCGTGGGCGGTAATGCAGTACTTGGGTGACGAAGGGTACTTACGGCTAGCCAAATTGGCCCGAAACGCTACTTTAGAGTTGGCGCAAGGAGTTAAAAATAACTTGGACCTTAAGTTGCGAGCTGAACCCGAAAGTACGCTTTTTTCTTTCGGAGCGAGCAATCCTGCAGAATTAAACATTTTTGCTGTAGCCGATGAACTTTGGCACCGGGGATGGTACGTAGATCGACAGTCTCCGCCTGATTCATTGCATTGCACGGTAAACGCGGTTCATTTTGACAAAGTCAAGTCATTCATAGGTGACCTCAACGAATCAGTAAAAATAGTTAAAAGCAAATCCGCTACCGGAGAATCCGGAAGTTACGGATCGGTGGAGTAAGTTTTACCGATCCACAACTAACGGTGGGCACGAACAAAATACGTTTCGGTCACCGTGTACATTGTCGATTCGACCTACTGGCGGCCAGTATTTATCCCCTTCGCGCCCGGCAGGGAAAGCACCTTGAGATCGGCTGTAAGGACGGTCCCAGGTGTCCCCCGCCACCTCAATCGCAATATGAGGGGCGTGCCGTAACGGACTGTCTTGTACCGACCACTCCCCTTTCTCTATTTGACTGATCTCGGAGCGGATAGCAATCATTGCGTCGCAAAACCGATCTAGTTCGACTCTCGATTCCGACTCGGTAGGTTCGACCATAAGAGTCCCGGCCACCGGCCACGACATAGTCGGGGCGTGGAATCCGTAGTCGATTAATCGCTTAGCAACGTCTTCGGCAGTAACGCCAGTAGCCGCGGTTATGGGACGAAGGTCAAGAACACATTCGTGAGCGACCCGATCGTGGGCACCTCGATAAAGAACCGGAAAAGAATGTTCTAGGCGTTCAGCCACGTAATTGGCGCTGAGAATAGCCACGCGGGTGGCCCGTTGAAGCCCTTTTGCCCCCATTAGGGCAATGTAGGCCCAAGAAATGGGCAAGATTCCCGCCGACCCCCAAGGAGCGGCCGCTATTGCTCCGATGCCCGTCGAGGGGCCCGCTTCGGGTCTCAGCGGATGGTTAGGTAAGAACGGCGCAAGATGAGAGCGAACCGCCACTGGACCCACCCCCGGTCCTCCACCGCCATGAGGGATACAAAATGTTTTGTGAAGATTTAAATGCGACACATCAGCACCAAAAAGACCGGGCTTGGCTAAACCGACCAAGGCATTCAGGTTGGCGCCATCAAGATAGACCTGACCTCCATGACGATGAATGGTTTCGCAGATATTGGTTATTTGCTCTTCGAACACCCCATGAGTAGACGGATAAGTGACCATGAGTGCGGCTAACTGACTAGAAAATTCTTCGACTCGAGATTCAAGATCAACTACGTCAACGTTTCCACTCTCATCGCAGGCGATTACCACTACGGTCATTCCCGCCATAATTGCGCTAGCGGCGTTAGTGCCGTGAGCAGATTCGGGTATTAAACAAATCGTACGGTGATCGTCACCTTGGCTGCGGTGAAATGCCCGAATGGCTAATAACCCCGCCAGTTCGCCCTGAGAACCTGCGTTGGGTTGCAAGGAGACTGCATCGTAACCAGTGATTTCACAGAGCCACCGCTCTAGGTCAGAAAACAGTTTCAGGTAACCGCCGACTTGCTCGATGGGGGCAAAAGGATGAATATCACAAAAACCGGGCCAAGTTATAGGAATCATCTCGACGGTGGCGTTGAGTTTCATCGTGCACGAACCTAAGGGGATCATGGTGCGATCAAGGGCGAGATCACGATCAGAAAGGCGACGCAAATAGCGCAACATTTCGGTCTCCGAACGATACTGAGAAAAAACTGGGTGCGTGAGTATTGCGCTAGTGCGGGCCAACTCTGGGGGAATTGCATTTGTCTCTAGTGCTTTGATATCACTAACCGTTACTCCAAATACTTCCCATAAATCCTCTATAACTTTGCGATCGGTCTTCTCATCTAGCGAGATGCTCACGGTGTCGCTATCTATAACCCTAAGGTTGTAACCTCGCTCAACTGCTTTTTGTGCAAACGCTTGGGCTTGATCCGGAACCTTGACCTGCACGGTGTCAAAAAAATCATTATGGGCAATCGTGAAACTCGCAGATAACCCCGAAGCCAAAACACTAGTTAAACGATGAACTCGCAGAGCGATATCTCGCAGACCTTCAGCCCCGTGATAAACGCCGTACATCCCGGCCACGACGGCCAGCAAGACCTGAGCTGTGCATATGTTGCTAGTAGCTTTTTCTCTTCGGATATGTTGCTCCCGAGTTTGTAGAGCCAGCCGCAAAGCTGGCCGCCCCGCGTCATCGAGTGAAACTCCGACTAATCGACCCGGAAGATTTCGTTTGTATTCATCTCGCGTTGCCATAAACCCGGCGTGGGGCCCACCGAACCCTAACGGAACTCCAAATCGCTGTGAACTTCCCACTATCACGTCGGCACCCTGTTCACCGGGTGACTTGACCAATACTAAGGCTAGAAGATCAGTTGCTATTGCGACCAGAGTATTTTGTTCGTGAGCTCTTTTTATAAGATCAGAACGATCGGTGATTTTTCCGCTAGTTCCTGGTTCTTGGATTAGAACTCCAAAAACTCCTTGGCGGGGCATTTCGGTTTCGGCGTCTCCTACTATCACGGGTATCCCTAGAGGTTCGGCTCTAGTTTGAATAACGGCGATAGTTTGGGGGTGAGTATCGGCGTCAACAAAAAAGACTTCCCCTTGACCCACGCGAGCAAGAAGTGTCATCGCTTCAGCCGCGGCAGTGGCTTCGTCAAGCAAAGAGGCGTTAGCCAAATCTCCTCCGGTAAGATCGGCCACCATAGTTTGAAAATTGAGTAGTGCTTCTAGCCGCCCCTGAGCTATTTCTGGCTGATAAGGCGTATACGCGGTGTACCACGCAGGGTTTTCAATGACGTTACGCACGATCACGGGTGGAGTAATAGTTCCGTAGTACCCCATTCCGATCAACGAAGTAAGGACTACATTCTCATCGGCCATCTGGCGCAACTCGGCCAAAACGACATCTTCATTACGAGGATCGAGCAAATCAAGGTTTTCGTTTAATAATTTGGATGGAACTGCTTGGTGGCCAATGGACTCTAGGGTTTCCAGACCTAGTAAATCGAGCATGGCAGAAATGTCGCCATCGTTTACGCCAATGTGGCGGGCTAGAAATTGATCAGAGGTAAACAACTGGTCAAGACCACTAACTTCACTGCTCATATTGATTTGCTCGAGACGAAAGGAGGCTTTACTACTGTGGCTTCGACGAATCGATCACGAATACCTATTTCCACGGGAGATCCATCTACGATTTCTGGGGGCAAAAATCCTAGGGCGATCCCGCAGTTAAGCATGGGAGAGAAATTACCGCTCGTGACCTCGCCTACGGTGGAGCCCGCCAAATTGATTGGACAGCCATGGCGAGGTATCTGCCTTCCATTAACCACCAAGCCGCGCAGTCTTCGCTCAGGTCCACTAGCTAATTCGGCTAGATAAGGAGTGCGGCCTAAAAACTCTCCTTTTTCGGGCCTTACCACCCAGCCGAAACCGGCTTGCAATGGGGTGATCCCTGGACCCAGTTCGAAACCGTGTAGTGGAAGCCCGGCTTCAAGCCGAAGGGTGTCTCGCGCTCCTAATCCTGCCGGAGTCACCCCTGCGGCCAGTAAAGATTGCCAAAGGTCATGCACCGCCGCTAAAGGAACGTGTAGTTCAAGCCCATCCTCACCGGTGTAACCGGTCCCCGCCGCGAAACCTTCATGGCCGGAGAAACTAAACGGGACTACCGTAAATTTGGTTGGGTATTCATTGTCAACAAATATTCCCTTAAGCCGAGTGGCAGCCGCAGGGCCCTGAACAGCCAAAACTGCTCTAGTGCTAGTGATGTCTTGCACCTCGCAACCGTCGACCGGACTAAACGAGGCGATCAACTGATCGGTGTTAGACGCGTTGGGCATAACTAAAAACTCATCGTCGTCGACCCACCAAATGATTACATCATCAACAACATGGCCGTCGTCGGAGTCAAGTAAGTGAGTGTATTGGGCTTTACTAGGGCCAATACGTTCGAGGTCATTTGTAAAAGTCTGCTGCAATACTCGTTTGGCCTGCGGACCAAAAACGCGTAATGAGCCAAGATGGGATACATCAAATACCACCGCGTCGGTACGACAACTGCGATGTTCTTCAAGCACTCCCGAATACTGGATCGGCATCTCCCACCCGCCAAACTCAGCCATGCGCGCCCCCAGCGCTCGATGCTCTGAATCAAGGGGGCTGTGAAGCAGATCGCTGGAAGCCATGGTTTTTAGCCTACGCGATAGTTTCTAAAACTCTCGGACTGCCCTTAGGCAGCCACGGGTAACCGCTCTTTGGTTTATGCCCCGCTGGCCCGAGAAACTGCTGGCTCGCCAACCGTCGGAGAGGTATCCCCCCCACCAATTGCTTTGATTCGGGCATCGACATCACCCATCATCGGGCCAAGAGGAACGATATTGAGAACGCTCTGGCCGTTTCGAACTAAATCGATTAGGTCATTTCCGTCACGAGTCAATACTGATTTTTTCCCGGCGACGACAATAGTGGCGGACTCCCAATCACTGCCGTGGAGCTCTCTTAGATTTTCTATCGCAAGTTTGGCGTCCGGAAGAGTTACTCCCGCATCACGTAAGCCTTTGACGACACGCAATCGCAACAAGTCACGATAAGAATAAGTGCGCTGAGTGCCACTCCCTCGAGCGGGAGCGAGTGACGGCTTCACTAAGTCAATGTGGTCCCAATGGTCGAGTTTGCGGTACGTAATTCCGACTATGGCGCAGGCCTCTTTCCCGCCGTAACCGGTTTCGGTTGGCTCTACTCCGTCAAACGATGTCTGGATAACTCGTCGCGTCATTATTGGCTCGATTCTCTTAAGGGACCAACCCGAACGAAATGCCACTAGGGTTCTTACATGCTGGTAGTTACAGCCCTGTAACGCTACCGGCTTCTGTCTAGTTAGTCAATAGAGCCAATGCGTAGAAGGCTAATCACCAAAGAAGTCTTCAGGCTTTACTTGGTCAAGGAACTCTCGGAATTCCGTGATTTGGTTCTCTGCGTCGTCTTGGTCAAAGAGAACCCCCGCTTCTTCGAGAATCGACTCCTCGGCATAAATCGGAACGGTGTTGGGATAGCGCGCGGCTAGAGCAAATGCGTCTGATGGTCGTGACGAGATTCTCTGAGTTTGACCATCTTTTATTATCTCAAGCTCGGCGTAATAGGTGCCGTCGTGGAGTTCGGTTATGAACACCTGCTTAAGAGTCGCTCCCAATTCGTCGAGAATTGATTTGAGTAGATCATGGGTCATCGGTCGCGGAGTGTCCATCCCCTGGAGGGCGTAAACGATGGCGGTGGCTTCGGGAGGACCGATAAAAATCGGAAGATAGCGAGTTCCGGATTCCTCTCGCAGCAACACGATGGGTTGGTTGGTTGGCACTTCTACCCGAACCCCCACTAAGGACATTTCGATCATCATCGCCACCTTTCTTCGCGCACCTTAGCAAGTTCGGCCCTTTTGTCCATCACTGGACTCATTGGTCTGACAGCTCATCTTTCAACGAGCGCCTTAGCATCTCGGTGCGAAGACTGCGACTAAGACGAGCCAATTCTTCCAATTCGTCATCTAGCCGGGCCAATGATTCAGGGTTGCGTTGCCGCAAATAAGGACGCAGTATTTGAGCAAAAAGCGCACCTTCTCGATCAGCGAAGTGCCGGTACATCTTTAAATGACGAGCCTCGATCCCTCGTTGATAAAAACTGATAGCCAAAGTGGCGACTTCAAGGGCATCATCACCGAAGATGCTCTTATCCCCCGCTCCCGACAATGCCACGATCAATCCGTACTCAATAAGATCATCGAGTTGAGCATCAGTCAATCCTGCTGCAACTAATAATTCGGTTCGACTTAGACCACCGATAGGACGGCTATCGTCCGTACTTAAAGATCCGATTTTCTCTTTTTCGTCGCCTTCAGTTGGCATTACTACTTCGGCAGCAGTGATAGACAGCCCAGAAAAAATCTCTAAACGAATTTCTGAACCTGTATCTGATTCAGGACTAAGAATCTCGATGGGAACGAATACATCGTTAACCGGTTCTACTTCTACAACCTCTAATACTTCCGTCACTTCACTAGTCAAAAAGCCAGGATCCCCTAGGCGCTCTTTTATTATCTTTAAGGGTAAAAAGTTATCTCGCTGTTGTTCGAGTATCCACCGTAAACGATCAAGATCTTCGTTAGAAAACTTTCGGTACCCTGACGGAGTTCTCTCTGGCTCTAGTAGTCCTTGGCCTTCCAAGAAACGAATTTTAGAAATCGTTATGTCAGGGAACTCTTCTCGTAACGACTCGAGTACGTCGCTAATAGAAAGGTGCGCATCAGGTTCATTAGACTCAATTAGGCTCATGTCTCTCGACCGCGCATGAAGGTGAATATGTATCTCCCTATCTGCAATTCACTGAGGTCATCAAGAACTCCTTCATTAACAACTTCGTGATTTAGATAGGTCCCGTTTAGAGAGTCGTGGTCGCGCACTAGATAGACCCCTCCTTCGCGTGCGATCACTGCGTGCTCTCGAGAAACAGTTATATCATCGAGAAAAATGTCTGCTTTAGGAGTTCGTCCCAGGGTGGTCTGGTCTTGAGTGAGCAAGAACGAACTTCCCGCGTTGGGCCCTCTTCGAGCTACTAAAAGAGCCGCATCAGGCGCCAATTTGGCTACTGTTTCTTCGTACTCTTTGACGATGGAATCTTTATCATCGACAAGGGCGATCGCGGCGGTAGTGGCGTCTTTGGCTCCAATGCTCGAGCCACAGGCCGAACAAAATCGCGCCGACTGATCGTTTTCGTTTCCACACTTACGACATTCCACTGTCTAAGGCTACCGGCGCCACGAGCCGCCGGCAATGACCCTCATAAGAGTCTTAGGATTCACCCTCAGAAAAGGCTCGATACGCCGAGGCATCCATCATTGCGTCGAGTTCACTTAGATCGCTCATTTCCACTTCGTAAATCCATCCTTCTTGGTAAGGATCTTGATTGAGTCTCTCGGGGGTATTTGTTAGTCCGTCGTTAATGGCAGAAACCGTTCCCGACACCGGGCTGTACACATCCGACACCGCCTTAGTCGATTCGACCTCAGCGCAACTAACGTTCGCGCTCACGGTCGCTCCTAGTTCTGGCATTTCGACGTAGACCACATCACCAAGAGCGTCTTGCGCGAAATCGGTAATCCCGACCCGCGCTCGATTTCCGTCAACGCTCACCCATTCGTGTTCTTGGCTATAAAGCAGTTCTTCGGGATAATCCACTTAGGCTCACTTTCGTCTTGATCACAGACTTTAGTCTCAGCGTCAGGAAATTTTGCTATTGCTAAGAATTTACTTTTCGGGCGCGTCGGCCATCGACAAGAGCTGCCCGGGCTCGGGGAAGATACTCAAAGAGCGAGAAATAAGAAAATCCCAAACCACCAATAGTTGCTATTCCAGTCAAGACCACGAATACGTCTCGGGCCATCCCTGGACCAAGAAGATCAACAATTATAAATCCGGGCAAAGCGAACATGATACCGAAGGCCCCTGCTTTGCCTGACCATTGGACATCAATCCGAGCGGCCCCCGCCGCGGCCAACGTGAGCGTGGCGAGAGCAACCGCTATTTCTCGAAAAAGAATAAGCGCTCCAACCCAAAGAGGGACGGTGCCATAAATCACTAAGGCGGCAGCAGCAGCAATCAACATAATTCGATCAGCAACTGGATCTAGAATTTTCCCCCACTCACTCCCCTGATCAAATCGTCGGGCGACCCACCCGTCAATCCAATCGGTTGCCCCCAAAACACAGAGAAGAAGGCCGGCCCAACCTAGATCATCAAGCGCGAATAAGAGCCAAAGGAAAACTGGTATACACAAAAGTCGGATTACGGTTATTAGATTTGGAATAGTAAATACGCCGTGGTCGGCACTTGTTTGCTCAGGTTGCACGGTGGACCTCGGTACAACTACTTATAAATTTCACTAGTGGATAGAGCCTGTTCCGTCTCTTAACGATGGCACCGAACGACCGGTGCGCGTTGCGATCATTTCGGCACAAATAGCAATCGCCGTTTCCTCGGGGGTGCGCGCTCCGAGGTCAATACCGATTGGTGCCATTACGCGTTCAATCCCCTCTTCCCCTACTCCCGCCTCCCGTAAACGCTCTATACGCTTTTCGTGCGTTTTTCTACTTCCCATTGCACCAAGGTAGCCAACTTCACTATTAAGTGCGCTGACGATTGCCGGTACATCAAACTTCATATCGTGAGTAAGAACACACACTGCATCACGGGGAGTCAAGGGAACGACTATCGACTCAAGATAACGTTGTGGCCAATCACATACCACTTCGTCAGCCATAGGAAATCGTGCAGGGGTTGAGAAAACTTCCCGAGCGTCACATACAGTTACGTGATAGCCCAAAAGTTTCCCCGCCGCAGCTAGAGCGGCGGTAAAGTCGACAGCTCCAAAAATTATGAGTCGAGGGGCAGGAACAAAGGACTCTATGAATACCTCTAAGTCATCCCGATTGGCTTCCCCGCCGGCTCCGTAGTGTCGAGTAGTCGTAACTCCCGCTTCAAGAAAGGCCTTAGCGTCTCGAGTTACAACCCGGGCAAGGTTGCGGTCAGAAAAAGATAGGGAGTGATCTCCGTTTAGTTTGACGATCAAACTCTCGCCCACCGTAGGACCCTCATCAATAGCCTTAGCAATTACGGTTGCTAAGGCTATTGGCTCGTTAGATCGTAGAGCAGAAACTATTGCCCCCCAAGTTTCGTTAGGAGATGGTTCGACGATATCGAGAAAAATGCTTATCGTCCCTCCACAGGTGAGACCAACCGCAAAAGCGTCATCATCGGAATAACCAAAACTCACTACTCCTGGCGCTCGGTGACCGGCAAGTAAAGCTTCTCCCTCTAGAACTACTGCCCCTTCTACGCAGCCGCCGGATACCGAACCAACGACTTCACCTCTATCGTTCATCACCATGGTTGCGCCGGGGTCGCGAGGCCCAGAGCCTTTTAGCCCTACCACTCTTGCTACTGCCGTCCTAATACCCGTCTTCGACCACTGATCAATCTGTGAGTAAACATCTTTCATAACAAAACCAAATATATCGGAGAACAATTAATCATCAGTCTAAGATTTACCAATAGCGGCTACGACTTCATCAAGAGCGGCTAGCGAATTCCCAGCCAAAAAATCATCGACGAACAAAAGAGCGGTAGCCATTCCGCCAGCAGTAGGAGCAAAATCCTCAGTGGCCAGTAGCGGATTTACCCATACGATGTGATGGGCAGACCGAGACAAACGAGCCATTTCGCGATGGAGAACGTCAGGGTCGCCTCGGTCCCAGCCGTCTGAGATAACTACCACTACGGCACCGCGCGCCATTCCTTGGCGTCCCCATTTTTGGTTGAAGGTCCGCAAGCAGTCTCCTAGTCGAGTACCGCCAGAAATGTCTTCTACTTTTTGCGTCGCTCGCCGCAGTGCAGCCGAAGGGTCGCTACCGATCAAGGTTTTAGTGAGTCGAGTCAAGCGAGTCCCTAGAGTGAAAGCTTCTACTTGACCAACTCCGGCCACTCCTGCGTAGAGGACTCGCAATAGAGGGTCAGTGTAGGGCAACATTGATCCGCTGACATCACACAAGATCACTACTCGCCGAGGTTTTTTTCGCAGTGCTCGATACTTCCACTCTCGGACTTCACCTGAGTTGCGTAAAGCCGACCGGATTGTGGAGCGCATATCCAGTCGACCAGTTTTAGCAACTTTCGATCTGAGTGTTTTTCGTTGTGCTTTTATCTGGCCAAAATCCTGAATATAATCAGCAATAAGATCCATCTCTGCGGGTTCTAAATCACGAAAATCACGAAAACGGAGGGTCTCTATTGCGCTCCAACGAACTGCTAGCACTGGAATATCGGTAACAAATTCAGATTCAGCACCAAGGGTGTTTTCCGAGTCAAAGCCAAGAATGATTTCAGTAAGCGCCTGGGAGGTTTCTTGCGGTAGGCCGAGTTCACTTTCCGTCAAGACCTCTTGCCAGAAATTGGAAAAAATCTGGTCATAAGTTTGAGTTGGCTCAGGTTTATTCACCAAAGTTGCTCGTCCGACCCAGTAGCAATTAGCAATCCCGGCAACCTTTACCCCTCGGCAGAAATCGATTACAGAAGCGGTGCTTATCGGGATTCCGGCTTGGCGTAATGAGTCGGCAAACCTCACCAATACGTTTTCGCTCAGTGGGGATAGAGTCTCAGCGACTGACACTTCGCTCTCCTGCTTGAGCCAGCAAAGATTCAAAGCCTTCGTCGTTGATCATCTCGTTATCTTCGTGATACTTCAAAACTGCTCCCGCAGTTGCTGTAGCCAGGTCAGGAGTTATCTTTTGCGCTCCAAGTGCCCAAAGCGCTTTAGCCCAGTCGATAGTCTCGGCAACTCCGGGTGGCTTAGATAAGTTTCGAGTCCTTAAAACCTCGACCACCTCAGCTACCTGCTGAGCAAGAGCAGGGCTTACTTCCGGTGCCCGTAAACGCACGATTGCTATTTCACGTTCAACGTTGGGATGATCTATCCAGTGATAAAGACAGCGACGCTTTAAAGCGTCGTGTAGATCACGAGTGCGATTAGAGGTAAGAACGACTATCGGAGGAACCTTCGCCTTAAGTGTTCCTATTTCAGGTATGGTCACACTCGAGTCAGCCAAAATTTCAAGTAGAAAGGCTTCGAATTCGTCGTCGGCGCGGTCTATCTCATCAACCAAAAGCACCGGAGGAACTTCGTTGGCGTGATCGATAGCTTGCAGTAAAGGGCGTCTAACTAGAAATTTTTCTGAGTACAAATCTTCAACGTCTAAACCATTTGAACCGATCTCAATAATTCGGGCCTGAAGAATTTGACGGGCATAATCCCACTCGTACAGCGCCTGATCGGAAGTTATACCTTCGTAGCAAGCCAAACGGATAAGCTTACCGCCTGTCCATTGAGATATGACGTTAGCAACCTCGGTCTTACCGACTCCAGACTCGCCTTCGAGCAAAAGAGGGCGATTGAGGGTAAGCGCTAAAAATATCACCGTGGCTAGACCTTGATCGGCCAAATAGCCGTATTTTTCTAGAGCAGCAGAAACCTCGGCGACAGATTTAGGTAATGCCGAACTATTCGTCATTGTATAAGTGTACCGAATTTATGCTCGCTGCGGTTTGACATCTAAACTTAACCGGCTAAATACCTTGTATTAAGCGTCAACTGAACTCAGTGGGTGATACCCCTGTATGAACACTTTTGACCAGAGAGTACCTCTCGGCCGAGCACTCGATGACTCTGAGATGACGCAGAGGCATAAACGATTCTGGTTACTCGCCGGATTAGGATATTTCTTGACGGTCTCGACTTTTTTATCATTGGAGTCGTAAATCCTCTTCTACAAGAACAGTACGATCTTGATTCAGTTACCCTCGGTCTTGTTTCGTGTGCCTCCATCATCGGGGCCATATAGTGATAACTCAAGTTTTGCGGATTGAGACTAGTGGCAAGTCTTTTGAAGAAATTTCGGGTCGAAAAATTTCTGCTCTTACTCCGCGAGTCAAGGTCTAAGCGCTAGCTGCGGTAAGAAAAGCTTTTACTTCGAGTAAGTCAACCGACCGAGCGAAAGCGGGCATAGTAGTTAGTAAAACTGAACGATAGTTCGCTACCGCTAGTCGACGATCTAATACGGCCACTACTCCGCGATCTTTATGCGTACGGATAAGCCGACCGGTACCTTGCGCCAAGACAAGAGCGGCCGCCGGAAGGTCTATCTCGCGAAACCCATCACCCCCCGCAGCCACTGCCGCCTCCCGGCGAGCCTGCTCGAGTGGATCGTCAGGGCGAGAAAATGGCAAACGGTCAATGACTACAAGCACGCACGCGGGCCCAGGTATATCGAGGCCTTGCCAGAATGCTCGAGTGGCGACAAGACAAGATGTTTCGTCAGACGAAAACTGCTCAACAAGTCGTACGGTCGTTTCTTCACCCTGAGTGAGGATTTTATGGTTAGTACGATTCTCGAGTACTTCAGAAAACATTCCCACCCCTTTCCACGAAGTGCACAAAACCAAAGTTCGGCCGCCAGCCGCCGCGACCAGGGAGCAAAGTTCATCGGCCGCGGCTTCGGCCCACTCTGGCTCACGAACATCAGGGAGATGGCGAGCGACGTAGAGGAGCCCCTGTTTTTCTAAGTCAAAGGGCGATTCGATACTCAATGCTTCGTAACCGATCTCAGAAACTTCTGGTGCTACGAGAGTGAAACCGTCTTCGTCTTCAGAGGGCATCTCTTCTTCGTCCGGTAAACCCACCTTGCGGGCCAGCGATCGCTCCCCTACGGGAACACACTCGACATTGGGATTGAGACCTAATCGTTGTGCTAGCGGGGAAAATCTCTCCCCTGAACCCAAGGTGGCCGAAATTAGCACTACAGGAGTCTGGGAAAAAAGCAGTGGAACTAATCGTTTACCGATAGAGACGGGAGCTAATCGTAAACTTCGACGTTTGTCTCCTTCTACCCACAAAACTTCACCTTGGTCGGGTGCTTGCATTCTTCGTAAAGCATCCAGACGAGTGAGCGAGAGTTTTACTGCCTGGGCGGCCAAAGCGCTTTCTTTGGCCTTGATGCTAGCGCTGGCATTAGCGACCGCTTCTGATGCTCCAGCCAAAACTTCGGCCAGATCGACGGGAATTGGGTTAATTCTCCCTGTAATTTGAGACAAAAGATCTTCTAGCCGCCCCGATCCGGAAATAACTGCGTCAGTGTGACGAGCCGTTGCCCCTGCTCTTCTTAATCGGCTCCCCAGTTGCCGCAGGCCGCCCGGAGATATCTCGGCCCCTAAAGCATTAGTTGCGACCTCGTCAAAAGCATGAGCTTCATCAATAACTACTAGATCATGCGGTGGCAATAAGCGTCCACCCGTGGCCAAGTGAGCCGAATAGAGAGCATGGTTAACAACGATGATGTTGGCCAACTCGGCTTGAGAACGAGCTCGCTCAGCAAAACAGTCGACTCCTTGAGCGCACTTGCTTGCTCCCGGACATTCGTTAGGACCGCAGGTTAAGGCTCGCCACGACTCCGGCGCAATCGACTCTTCCAGATCGCCAACATCGCCAGTAGAGGAAACTTCAGCAAAGTTTTTTAGCGTGATTAAATCGTCAGAAAAAGTTGGACCGGGACGTTCATCAAAAAGGGCGGCCTCGGTATTTGTTCCATCAAGACGAGCAAGGCATAGATAGTTAGAACGACCTTTTAACAGCGCGCTGGTAACCGTTTGACCCGAGAACTCAGCCACCATGGGGATATCGTTGCGCCAAAGTTGATCCTGTAGGGCCAAGGTGGCAGTAGCAACAACTGCTCGCACTCCAGAAGCCACAATAGGAGCGAGGTAAGCCAAACTTTTACCCGAACCAGTGGGTGCCTGCGCCATTAGGTGATGACCTTGGTCAATCGACTGAGCGATAGCCGAGGTCAGGCGTTGCTGTCCCGAGCGGTTATCTCCATCGATTCCCATTACCGTACGGTCAAGAATTGCTAAAGCCGCCTTAACGGTCTCGGATGCCATTTACCGAGCGTATGCGCTCCGACTCACTCGCTTATGGGCATACTCTAAAGTTACCTGATTGGCTTGGGGTTTAACCCGTCAACTAGGTAACAACTCTCAGACCGTTAGCACCGACTCGCAAGCGATAGCGGCCACCTAGTCGCTAGGTCGAGGTCGGTCGTGACGGTAGGCAAGCAGCGTGCCAAAACGCACGACAAAGGCTAAGGCGCCTCGGTGGCGTCCGGCGTGAAACCCTGATAGATTTTTTATTGATCATGGCTGAGAAAACGAAACGCATCTGGTACTACGTGGCTTTATTCATCGCAATCATGTTTTTCCAACTGGTGTTCGAGTTGATATTCGGCGACGCGGTTACTGCCGGGTGGGTTAGCCGAGCGGTGATCACGTCCGCGATTGTGACCGTCCTGTTCATGCTATTCGACCAGTGGCGGCATCGGCGAGCCTCTACGGAGCAATAATAAAAATACGCGGACGACCTGCGCGTTACTTGCGGCGGGATAATGCAAAAGCGGATTAGAAGAAACCGGGCTCCCTTGCTAGATCAAGGAAAGCCTATTACGCCGGTCAGTTTTGCGCCGCGCAAGTTCGCGTCCAGCAGATTCGCGCCGGTCAGTTTTGCCTTGGTCAGGTTTGCCTTGGACAGGTTTGCCTTGGACAGGTTTGCGCCGGACAGGGTTGCGTCGGTCAGGTTTGCCTTGGTCAGGTTTGCCTTGGACAGGTTTGCGAAGGACAGGTTTGCGCCGAATAGGGTTGCACCGAATAGGGTTGCGCCGCGCAAGTTCGCGTCCAGCAGATTCGCGCCGGTCAGGTTTGCGCCGGTCAGGTTTGCGCCGGTCAGGTTTGCCTTGTTTAGGTTTGCGAAGGTCAGGTTTGCGAAGGACAGGTTTGCGTCGGACAGGTTTGCGTCGTACAGGAATGCGCCGAACAGGACTGCCTTGGTCAGTCTTGCGCTGCGCAGTCTTGCGCCGGACAGGGTTGCAAAGGTCAGGTTTGCGCCGGCACATTTCGTTCTAGGCTTGATTACGCACCCGTCAATGGTTTTACTGGCCGTCGAGCCGCCAGCAACGGGAGCGGTGGCGACCACGAACAAGGCCACCGCTGTGACTGTTGCTGCTATGCCTATTGACTTATTCACTTCGCCCCCCCCCGATCGTCGTCTAGCACCACACTAGCGAGGGCTACGAGCCTTTACCGCTCTTTCTCTTCACTGCCCGTTCCTTCGTCGAGCCTGCGTTTGATGGTTCGCTTGCTCACACCACAGGCCGCTGCTACTTCGGCAGTGCTGAACAGCGCCTCGCCTTGTCTTAGTGGTTCAGTCATGACTAATCCGCGAAAAACTTTATAAATACACGATTCAACTAGGTGTCACTACTTAGCGTTTTTCACTGTTTCTCGACATCGTGTGGCCTGCATGTAGCCTGAAGTTGTTACCTGATTGGCTCGGGGTTTAACCCGTGAACTTAAGCACTACCGCCGGGTCAGTAGTGGTAGTGGTAGGAGGAATGACCGCCGCGGGGCAGATGGCTACTTCGATGGGATCGGTACCGACAGTAGTGGTTGCACTCACGGCGTTAGTAACGGTGTTGATTACTGAAACACTGTCAGTACCGTTGTTAGCTACGTAGGCCTTAGTGCCATCGGGGGTAATGGCTACACCGATGGGAGCGGTGCCGACAAGAATGGTTGCACTCACTGTGTTATTAGTGGTGTTGATTACTGAAACACTGTTGCCTACCTGGTTAGCTACGTAGGCCTTAGTGCC
>SHUY01000018.1 GCA_009694435.1 Acidimicrobiia bacterium
GTTACGCGCTTGCGCCCTAACCCCCACTGCTCCTGTCCATCCCTGGTCAACCGGATGACCAATTTTCTGAAATACGCGCGGCATAGCGAGATCGTGGCCAACCCGATTGGCGTGCGCTAGCCCTACAACCGGCAAGGTAGGAGTGCCACAAGCCAGCGTGTACACGTCATCTCCTAGCCCCGCCACTAGCGCCTGCCACCCGAGCCGGAACGCTTCGAGGCCGGTGGCGTGAGGCTCGTAGCGAACAATTGGCTCGGGGTAAGAGTTGTCAAGGGCGGCTAAATAAGTGAAGTCAATTTTTGCCATGACAAAGCCCCAAGTTTTTATTTTCTCCCCAAGGTCGTAGAGCCAACGCAAGGCGCTCGGATGAGTGGCATCAAGACACCAAGTCTGGTGACGCTCTTCTCGCCACGGAACCCCTTCATTAGTTTGTAGACACCAGTCGGGGTTGTCGGTGGCGACTCCGAGAGAATTGGGTTCAACCCGAAACGGCGCTATCCAGATTCCTGGCCGACCTCCTTGGGTTTTTATCGCTTGCGTCAATTCACCTAAGTCGGTGGGGAACTTTTCGTTCGGCCACCACGCCCCGTAGGCACTTTGCCAGCCATCGTCTATTTGTACGACATCAATATCTTTCCTTTTTCTGTAGCGGGCGAGCAGTTCCGCGGAATTATCTACAACGTCGGTGGCGGTAACGGTAAATCCGTAGTGATACCAACTCTCCCAGCCCTGGATTGGCCGCCCCGTCCATAAACGCGCGCTCCTGTCTTTGCCCGCTTTAGCGGCCAGAGTCTCTACTAACGCAACCGCGTCGCGTCCCGCGTCAATGGCCAATGTCTCGGCAAAAACAGTTTCGTTATCGCCTAACTGAAGGTTCAGGGGCCCCGATTCGCCCACTCGATAGCCCCAAGTCCCGTCAACCGCTATTAGGCGAGGGGTAGATCCCGCGGTGATAAAAACTTGGCCGCTTGAGTCTTCGCCCCCCTCGTTTTGGGGAACCCAGGCGATACGGGTGCAAAATCTTTGGGCGGATAAAGCCTGAAACGCTAGCGTCCGGCCGTCCTCGGCCACCAAAGCGCTGTTCCAGCACGAGTCACCCGCCGCGTGAGTACGAACACCCGCATAGGCCCACGAGTCGTAGCCCTCGACTAGGCGACGAGCAACACGAAGTTCGGTATTGGCGCGCAAGACACAAATCGCCTCGAGTCGCGATTTGGTCGAAGAGGCATTGTTTGCTCGCCGATAAGAGGTAGTTATCTCCACGGCTGATTCCCCGTGGCTGATTTTTATTTTTACTTGCACTCCCGAGTCGGCTACTTGCCAAGACGCTATTTGGTCACCATTTTCAAAACTGTCAATTGACCATTTTCCTGGCGTATCGGTCAAAGAAACTTCGTGGCCGTTGACAACCGCTGCGGCTACTACGGGACCCAGAGATATTTCTGCTTGGGGCCAGTTGATAGTAAAAAATCCTGACCCCAGTTCAATTGCGACGTTGGCCGAAGCAATTATTTCGTTCACTGTAAGCCAGAAGAATTATCTCGCTCGCCTACTGGGCCCGCACCGGATGCAGACCGAACCCGAAAAGCGTGGGCCGAGGCTCTGATGGCTGGGCTTGCACCTTGGCGATACCGGGCCAGCGCTTCGTGGGCTATTTCGTCGGCCCGGTCAGGTTTTGCTAACGCCACGACACAACCCCCGAAGCCGGCACCAGTCAGTCGGGCCCCAATCGCTCCCACCGAGATCAGATTGGCCACGAGTTCATTTAACTCTGGAGTTGAAACTAGAAAATCGTCTCGCAAACTGGCGTGGCTTTTTCCCATAATGAGCCCAAGATCATCGTAGGAACCCGACTGCAGTGCACTTACGAACGCCAAGACGCGCTCATTTTCGCTTACTACATGACGAGCCCAAGGGTTATCGGCTACTTGTTTTTTAGTGGCTAAGCGCAAAGAGCCAAGCCCGAGCTGACGAGCCGCGTTTTCTACTTCCTCCCGACGCTGGGCGTATTCACTATCTTTGAGCGCGCGCAACATCCCCGAGTTGATAACTATTATCGCTAAATCGTCGGGCCACTTAACTGGATTTACTAATTCGGTCGCGAAATCAATCAACAAAGCATGGTCTACTTCGCCGTTTACCGATGCGAGTTGGTCCATCAGCCCACTCGGCACTCCAGTCGCTCGCTCCTCGACTTGATGGGCTGCTTTAGCGAGTTCTGATTTTGATAAAGGTAAAGATAAATAATCTGCTAATGCCCCGACGAGAGCCACGGAAAGAGCCGAACTAGAAGATAAACCACTCCCGGCCGGTACCGTTGATGACACGGTTATGTCGATGGCCTCATTGACTGGGTGTGAATTCAAACTCTGCACCAACTCGACCGCCGCGATAACGAAACGACCCCAACCTTCGCCCCCAGAGGTCGTTGCGCGGGTACTGGTGGTTATCGTTACTTCTCCGGCAAATTCTTTCGACACCGCTCGGATCGACCCTTTCGCTCCCGCCGGGCGAGGGGCAACGGTTACTGAACAATCTCGGTCAATGGCGAGCGGCAGGGCTAATCCTTGGGCGTAGTCGGTGTGGTCGCCAATGAGGTTGACCCGCCCCGGGGCTCGCCAGTGGGTGAGGGCTTTAGCGCTGCTCATGGCTGAATCCTAGGAGCGTTGGCTCAAGGCGCTCCCCACCAAGAGCACCATACAAGCAGTTCCAGAATTTATGTGCCACAATCTTATCCGTGAGTAGATTGAAGCGGTCTTGGGAACTAGGGAAACTCTCTTGGTCGGTGCTGCGCTCTGATCGCACGCTATCGGTATTCCCGATTTACTCTGCTTTAGCTACGACCATGGTTTTTGCCGTTTTTGTCGGCTTAGTCGCCTCGGTCGGATTCACCGGATCCGGTGAATCCGCGAGCATCTCCGCCGTCGGCATCGTAATCGTGATCGTGGGCTACATCGTGGCGGCGTTCGTAATGACTTATTTTCAAGCCGCCTTAGTTTTAGGTGCCAATGATGTACTAGAAGGACGCAACGCCACCGTAAAGAATTCGCTCCATCTCGCTAACTCAAACTTGGGCAAACTTCTGCCGTGGGCTGTTGTTCAAGGAACAGTTTCTTTTGTTATTGCTGCGATTGAAGAAAAAGCGAGCTTTGTCGGCCAAATTGTGGTCAGTCTGATCGGGGCCGCGTGGAGCGTTGTTACTTTCTTGACCATACCGATCATTGTGTTCGAAAAACTCGGACCTTGGTCTGCGCTTAAGCGTTCGGGAACATTGCTAAAAAGCACGTGGGGAGAAAACATCATCGCTCAAGTTGGCTTCGGGTTCCTTGGTTCAGTGGCTTCGTTGCCCGGAATCATCTTGATCGTTCTCGGTGTTCTTTCTAATACTTTGGTGATAGCGATTCCGCTCTGCATTATCGGCGGGCTTATCCTTATCGTGGCCAGTGTGGTCGTTTCGTCCATGAGCGGCATTTACCGCACCGCGCTTTATCGCTACGCCGTTGACGGCCGTACCCCCACTGCTTTTGCCAGTATTGATATGGCTGCGGCGTTTGGGCCCCGCAAATCTCGCCCCTAGTAGTCCACCCGTTTAACTACCCCTCCTAAAACCGCTGCCTCCGGTAGCGTTGCGGTCGTGCTCGAAATAGAAGTTCAACCTCGCCTTCAAGACCCGCTACTGGTAATAGCAATCGGTGGTTGGGTCGATGCCGGCGAGGCGGGGTCGTTAGCCGCTTCGACCATCATTAGCCAACTCGACCACGCTCGTCATTTCGCGACCTACCGGCTAGAAGAACTCATTGATCTTCAGCAAACTCGACCAACGATTGAATTAATCGACGGAGAAACCCGCAATATCATCTGGCCTCAACTGACCATGGTGGCCGGCAAGTTGGGCCGTGACGCGGTTGTCATTACCGGCCCCGAACCATCGTTGCGCTGGCCGCAAGTTATTTCTGAATTAGTAGAAATGGCTTGCGATCTTGGAGTACGCCAAGCGTTCACTTTGGGAGGGATGCCGGCCATGGTCTCGCACCGGCGACCACTACCAGTTTTGGCCACGGCCACAGCTCATTCGGTAGCGCAAGAGATCGGTGCGACCCGCACTGATTACACCGGTCCGACTGGTTTCCAAACTGCGCTGCAAGTAGCGCTGGGTGAATCTGGTATTCCTAGCGTGGGTCTATGGGTACAAGTGCCGCACTACGTTTCGGGCAATGCTTCACCGACTGCGGTGAGAGCTCTGCTTGAACGAGTGCGCGAGTTTGGCGGCTTGAACATCGATTTAGCCGACCTCGACGGTCAAGTTGATGCTTATTTAGAAAAAGTCGAAGAAGGTCTACAAGAACGCCCTGATGTTGCCGACCTCGTTCGGGCAATTGAAGACGAAACTACCGGTGAAATATCGGGTGACGCCCTTGCGACCGAAATAGAGCGATTCCTGCGCGATCAATAAGTCGCGCCGGAACGCTCTATTCCAATTAAGTACGATCCGCCTTACTTGTTGGGCTGGGGAGTCACGCGCAAATACGGCTTTATGGCTTTCCAACCCTTAGGAAATTTACCTTTGGCGTCTTCGTCCGAAACCGCAGGAACGATGATTACGTCCTCGCCGTCAGTCCAGTCGACTGGGGTAGCTACTTGATAGTTGGCGGTTAGTTGCAGCGAATCGATTACTCGTAAAATCTCATCAAAGTTTCGGCCCGTGCTCGCCGGGTAAGTAATGATGAGTTTTACTTTTTTATCAGCCCCGATGACAAAAACTGAACGTACGGTCAGTGTGTCGTTAGCGTTGGGGTGGATCATGTCGTACAAGTCGGCGACTTTACGATCTGAGTCGGCGAGAAGCGGGAAGTTGAGCTTGTGGCCTTGGGTCTCTTCAATATCACCCGCCCATTTATTGTGGTCTTCAAGCGGATCAACCGACAGGCCGATCACTTTTACGTTGCGCTTATCGAACTCGGGCTTGAGTGCGGCCACTCGACCTAGTTCGGTGGTGCACACGGGAGTGAAGTCCTTGGGGTGACTGAACAAAACCCCCCAGCCATCACCGAGATAGTCGTGGAGAGTAATAGCGCCTTCGGTACTTTGGGCGGTGAAATTGGGGGCTTCGTCGCCTAGTCGTAGTGCCATGATGGGGGTTCCTTTCGTCGGGCCGCGGCCCGTTCGGTTGCTTGGGAAGTGCCACTCTAGGCGGAAAGAGGTCTGAAAGTCTAGTGAAAAGGTCGGATTTACCGAACCAGCCTCGAGGTTGGTCAAAACTCTTACGGGGCTTAGTAGTGGACACCACTCCTTTGCGCGCCGCGCGCGATTTTCGCTTGTTATGGCTGGCCGAAATGGTCTCCGAAGCCGGATCGCAGATCACACTGGTTGCGCTCTACGTGCAGATTTACGCAATCACCGATTCAGTGGCCGCGGTGGGGCTCATTGGCTTAGTCCAATTTATTCCGCTCGCCCTCACGACTTTGGTCCTTAGCCCCGTGATTGACACTTACGATCGTCGGAAACTTTTGCTCATCGGCCAAATTGGACAGGCCGGCGCGACGGCAGTGCTGTTGGTCGCGTCTTTTAGTGACCGCCCGCCCCTAGAAATAATTTATCTGGGCGGCGCACTAGTCGCCGGTTTTGGAGGGTTTTCTCTCGCCGTGCGCTCCGCTATGACACCTAATTTAGTAACTCCCGAACAACTCCCAGCCGCTCTTACTTTAAATCAAGTGATGTGGAATACCTGTTTAATTTTTGGTCCGGCCATTGGTGGGATAGTGATTGATCAATTTGGTTTAGTTTGGGCTTACGGAATAGATGTTGCGACTTTTTCTTTCACTATCTTAGTATGTTTGCTAATTCGCCCTCAACTACCAATAAAAACTGATGTAATAGAGACCATTTCAAATAATAATTTTATAAAAAAAGGTTGGGATCAAGTTTTTGAAGGGTTTCGCTTTTTACGGGGCCGTAAAATCTTGCAGGCAACTTTTTACGCAGACCTCATTGCGATGGTTTTTGGAATGCCCCGAGCACTTTTCCCCGTACTGGCAGTTACTCAATTTGACTCCAACTCAACTATTGTAGGTTTACTTTTCGCTGCGGTCTCAGTGGGAGCTTTGATTGGAGCGTTGAGCTCGGGTTGGGTCTCACAGGTCAAACGCCAAGGTTTGGCGGTGGTGTGGTCAATTGTCATATGGGGGATCGGAATAGTCGGTTTTGGCGTATCGGGCTCCGCTTTAGGTTTAGCCCTATTTTTCTTGGCCCTCGCCGGTGCGGCGGATGTTATTTCGGCGGTCTTCCGCAACACGATTTTGCAGGTCAATGTACCTGATGATTTACGCGGCCGAATGTCGGGGGTACATATTTTGGTTGTCGCCGGTGGGCCTCGCATCGGTGACGTTGAAGCCGGGCTAGTCGCCGCACTCACGTCACCAACTATTTCAGTTATTACTGGGGGGTTAGCGTGCATTGTTGGTGTGCTGGTCTTAGCCGTCAAGGTTCCTGGTTTAGTTCGTTATCGTTCTGACGACCCTAAAAGCATTGACGCTTAGAATATATTAGATTATGTGCGGTCGTTTCGTTGCTTCGACTTCTGCTGCTTACCTCAAACAATATTTTTCTGTAGATAGAGTCGACGACAATTCAGACCAAGAAGCCAACTTCAATGTAACTCCACTCACCGAAATCTTGGCCGTGCGCGAGCGTAAGTCTGAACGAGTTTTGTCGCGCCTTGAGTGGGGGCTAGTCCCCAAGTGGGCCCAAGATGTCGGCATTGGGCATCGACTCATTAACGCCCGTTTGGAAACCTTGGCCGAAAAGCCTGCATTCCGAGAAGCGTTTACTCACCGGCGGTGCATTATTCCGGTAGATGGTTTCTACGAATGGAAAGTTGTCGGCGAACCTTCGACTCCTAAGGGTCGCACCCCTAAAACACCCACTTACATTCGCCGGCGCGACCGCGCGCCGTTAGCCTTGGCGGGTTTGTGGGAGATCTACGGTCAAGAAAACGGCCCCAACCATTGGCTGCGCTTCTGCGCCATTATTACTACTGCTGCCCAAGGGTCCCTCGCCGATGTTCACCACCGCATGCCGGTGATGCTTCCCCCTAGCACTTGGAATCAATGGTTGGATCCGCTTGGTCACGACCCTCAAGCCTTGACTGGTTTAGTCGATCGGTACCCCTCAGCCGAAGAAGTTGGCCGAGATTTAGAGGTTTATCCGGTGTCGACTCGGGTCAATAACGCCCAAGAAAATCATCCCGGTTTAATCGAGCCAGTTAGTCAGTAGGCCGATGGGGCAATAGCGCGCATTGTTTCGCGTGCGTCCTCGGGGTTCGCCAATATGGCGGGCGCGGGAGTCGTTACCCCGTTGGTGGCGTAAAGCGCAAGGCGCTCGCGGATTTCGGCGGGTGAACCGTGTACGACTAGTTCGTCAACTAACGATTCGGGGATAGCTTCAGTGGCCGCAGTCCGGTCACCTGCGTTCCATGCTTTCCACATCGGATCCAATACCTCGCCTCGACCGAGCCAGGCATGAAATTTTGCGTAGACCGGCACGTTCAGATACGCGGCTATCGCTCGACGACCAACAAAATTCACCAAATCACGGTCAGTAGTCGGCAGAACAAATATGCGGGCCACTATTTCTTTTCCTTCACCAACATGAGGGGCCACAGTGAGTACATCTTCGGCCGAAAGCCAGTTGATGATTGCCCCGTCGCCTTGGGTGCCCGCCAGTTCGAGCATTTTTGGTCGCAAGGCGGCAACCAGAATGGGTGGCATTTCTGGTACTGCGGTTCCGAGCCTAAAACCCTTAACCGAAAAAGTTTCGTAGTCGGCAGTCACCTTTTCGCCGCTAAGCGCGGCCCGCAAAAAAGTAATGGTGTCGCGTACTCGTTGCATCGGTTTTTCAAATTCCATTCCGTTCCAGTTTTTTACAATGGTTTCTGAAGAGGTTCCGATTCCAATTGCAAATCGTCCGGGGGCGGCTTGGCACATGGCGGCCACGCTTTGCGCCAAAGTGGCCGCCCCTCGGGTAAACACCGGCACAATCGCGGTCCCTAAACGCAGTTTCGGGGCCCACGCGGCGGCTAAAGCCAGAGGAGTGAACGCATCAGTCCCCCCGGCTTCCGCGCTCCACAAATCGGTGTAACCCAAACTCTCTATCTCTTCAAACCATGACCGGTGTTCGTGAAGGTCAACTCCATCAAAAGGGACAGTAATTCCGTGGCGCTGGGGAACACTCATTAGCTCTTCTCCTCGAATCGACTCGAATCCCATTGACGACAAATAGCCGACTGGCTAGCAGTGGCTAGAAGGGTTCCGTCTTGGGCCCACAGATGTGCAACTCCGTGACCAAACCCGTTCGTAACTGCTTGAATACGAATATCGGCTAAAACCCATTCAGTTGGATGGTCAGTCTCTACCATTCGCAAAGTGTTGTCGAGGCTGTTACTCGCGGTGAGTCGGCCTAGCGCTTGTCCAATGCCAAAGGGAACCCAGTCGCCCAAAATAGATAGTGCCGGAGCACTACTACCCAAACTGGCCGGCAACTTTACCCATAACGCACTGCGCCCATCACCTATCGTTCCGTCAAGATTTTCCATATCGCGCGCGTTGGCGATGCGCATTTCGATTTGACTAACGATGGTCCCTTCGTGATCTCCTCTTAGTGGTCGCATTTCACACTGTTCGGGGGGAGCGGTTTCGGGCATGACTGCCCACTCTCCTGACCAAGGAAGATTTCTCTTGCCTAAAGTTGCGAGCACAGTAAATATTTCTTGGCCGTCGGCTCGCGCGAACACTCGGGCCTGGGAAGACGCGTGGCCGCGAACTATTTCCACCGCTTCGAGCTCAAGCACTGATGGGGGGCGAACGAACTGAAGAAATTGTGCCGTCGCCCAAACCAACGGCCGCTGAGTGATGCGCTCTAATACCGCTACTCCGGCTCCTAGCCCACAGCCACCAAACAACGCTCCGATCCCTGAGCAGAGCTCTTTGACTACCGGCATTCGCCACCGGTTCGGATCCGAGGTGGCCTCGATGCCGTAAAAATCTTGAATGTCCATCGCTCGAATCTAGAGGCTTAACGGCCCCCGTTCACCCCTTTCGGCCCGCTTAGGTAATAATCATTAGGTGCCTAACCTGATCGCGGCGCTTTCAACGCTGTTTTTAACCGTCGCGCTGAGCGTGTGTGGGCTTCTGGCGCCAATCTCACCCGCAACTGCGGCGTCAGAAGCACCCGCGGGCTACGACGAAACGCTGACGACGGCGATTACCGATATCCAACAATTTTGGGCGAGGGAGTTTCCTCGAGTTTACGGTGAGCCTTATCAACCCATACCCGAGAGTCGGATTATTGCCGCCGCCCCCGGAGTGACGATTCCCAAATGTGCCGGCGAGACTCAGGTTTATCGCGATGTAGTCGGTAACGCTTTTTACTGTTTCGGCAAAAATTTTATCGCTTTTGACAGCAAAAAGTTTTTCCCTAATATTTATCGCGATTACGGCTCCGTAGCCGTACCACTGATTCTGGCTCACGAGTGGGGTCACGCAATTCAAGATCGTGCCGGTACTACTGATGCCCCCAATATAGTTTTAGAGCAACAAGCCGACTGCTTTGCTGGCGCCTGGTTAGGTCATGTGAACACCGACGGAGCCAACGGAATTGAACTCTTGCCGGGCGATCAAGACATTGCTCTTTCCGCCCTCCTTAGTTTACGCGACGCCCCAGGGAGTTCTGGTGAAGACCCCGACGCCCACGGTTCCGGATTTGATCGAGTAGCGGCGTTTCAAGATGGTTTTGATAACGGAGCCGCTAAGTGCGCGACTTACTACGATAGCCCACCGGAAAATTTTGAGATTCCTTTTATTAATAAAAAAGAAAAAATTAGCGGTGGTGAGATTCCGGCGGGCAAAGTAATACCGGTGGCCGTAGATTTATTGAATTCTTTTTATTCTCAGGTTATGCCCGATTTCAAACCGCTTTCACTTAAGCGAGTTTTTACTTTTAACTCAACTGGAGCCAAGAAACAACTTCCCGAATGTGGTGGGCAAGTGTTATCGCGCTCAGAAGTAGAAAACCGACTTTTTTATTGCATTGAGGACAACTACGTCGCGTTCGATGAACCTTACGCTCAGTACGTTTATGAAAATTTTGGTGATTTTGGGGTAATGGTGTTACTGGCTAATCCTTGGGCGGTGAACGTGTTGATTCAACAGGACTTTCCTGGAGCCACCGAAAATACCGGCGAGGCCGTGTCGCGGGCTGATTGCTACACCGGCGGCTTTACCGCCGCGGTATGGAACGAATCCTTAAAAAGCAAAGCTATCGGTGGGGTAGTGGCTCTTTCGGCCGGTGATCTTGACGAAGCGGTGCTGGCTTTGCTCGACTATTCGGGCACTCGCAGTGCCGGCGGTCTAGACGTAACTTTCACTCGCTTCAGGGCGTTCCGTAACGGTTTCCTCAATGGCTACGATAACTGTCAGGCTGGTGGGTCATGAGTTCGCCTGCAGTTGAAGTTGAATCACTATTCAAAACCTTTGGCGACTTTCACGCAGTCAATAATGTTTCTTTTTCGGTTGCCCCCGGCGAACTTTTTGGTTTTCTTGGCCCCAACGGGGCGGGCAAGACCACCACAATCAGCATTTTGTGCACTTTGTTACAACTGAGTGCTGGGTCGGCTCGAGTTGCGGGTTTCGATGTCGCCACTCAGCCCAACCAAGTGCGCTCGAACATCGGATTGGTATTTCAAGAAATAACGCTCGATGATTACCTCACCGGCGCAGAAAATTTGAAGTTTCATGCGGTGCTTTACGGTTGCCCGCCGAGCCAAGTCAAAGAGCGCACCGCTCCGTTGCTAGAAATGGTCGGTCTAACCGACCGAGCCGATCAACAGGTGCGGTTTTATTCGGGGGGAATGAAACGCCGGCTCGAAATCGCTCGGGGGCTTTTGCACGCCCCGCGAGTCTTATTTCTTGATGAGCCCACTATTGGTCTTGATCCGCAAACTCGTCTCCATATCTGGGATTACGTTGATCAACTGCGCCAACGTGAAGCAACCACCATGTTCCTTACCACTCACTACATGGACGAGGCTGAGCGCTGCGATCGTATTGCCATTATTGACCAAGGACGCATTGTGGCTATTGACACCCCTGACGCCCTTAAAGCCTCGATTGGCACCGATGTAGTAACAATCCAAACTTCTGATGACGCCGCCGCCCGTGAGCAAATAATCCAAGTTTTGGGAGTAACGGGTGATCTCACCGATGATGGTTTGCGCCTCAAGGTCACCGACGGCGAAGCATTCGTACCTAGACTTTTCGATCGTTTAGACACTGGAGTGCGTAACGTAAATGTTCGCCGGCCTAGCCTTGACGATGTATTTATCGAATACACCGGCCGAGACATCCGTGATGCCGAGGCCAGCACTAACGATAAATTCCGATCCACTGCCATGGCTCGTGGATTAAGGAAGAGTTAGTGGCCAAAACTTTTATTCCTGATTCGAATCCCGACCCAGTCGCCGTTCCCACCCCCAGCCTTTCGACTATGCACCACGAAGGCCCACTATTAAGAAACTTTCGCGCCATGCTCATGGTCTGGCGGCGCGACATTATTCGCTTGTTCCGCATGCCCACTCGCATCATCACGGGCATCGCCCAGCCGATTTTGTTCCTGTTCGTATTGGGCGCGGGGCTCGAATCTGCGGTGGGGGCCAACGGAGCTGCTGGAGTTGATTACCAGCAGTATCTCTTTCCGGGGATTTTGGCTATGTCGGTACTCACCTCGGCCTTATTTTCTGCTATCGCTATTGTCTGGGACCGCGAGTTCGGGTTCTTGCGAGAAATGCTCGTCGCCCCCGTGCGCCGCTCCACTTTGGTCTTAGGTAAAGCCCTTGGTGGGGGTTCGGTGTCGGTAATTCAGGGTTTGGTGCTAGTGGTACTAGCGCCGATAGTTGGGGTCTCTTTTACTGTGGCCAGCTTTTTCGAAATGCTGTTCTTTTTGTTACTGCTGGCTTTTTCCCTTACCGCTTTCGGAATAGTCGTAGCCAGTCGCATGCAGCGCATGGAAAGTTTCCAAATGGTAATGGCTTTAGTGCTTCAGCCAATGTTGTTTTTATCCGGCGCTATTTTTCCGTTAAACGCCTTACCGAAGTGGCTTGCAGTCATCACTCGACTCAACCCGGCTACCTATGGCGTCGATGCTATTCGTCGAGTCATCTTGCCCCAAGCTGCCCCCCTAGAAATTTTTGGCTCGGTAGTTCCCCTCTGGTTTGACGCTCTAGTCACGTTGGGCTTCGGCGTAGCTATGCTGGCCCTCGCAGTGAAACTTTTTGGAAAGACTGAATAGATGACTCGACCAATCAATCACGCGTGGCAACTAGCCCAGCGCCCCACTAAAAATATTGATCGTGATACTTTTGCGTTAGTCGAAGAGTCAGTGCCCGAGTTAGCTGACGGAGAGTATCTAGTTCGAAACGTTTTTCTTTCTGTTGACCCCACTCAACGCACTTGGATTCGTGAAGAGCCCAGCTACTTGCCTCCAGTGGGCATCGGTGAAGTCATGCGGGCGGGGGCGATTGGGGAAGTAGTCGAATCTCGCCACCTCGAATTCCCCGTGGGGTCTTTTGTCACCGGATTATTAGGTTGGCAGGAGTACTCCCTTTTACGCGAGGCCGTCAATATCGTCCCCCCTGGTATTCCTTTGCGGCCAATGATGGGCGTATTTGGCGCTACTGGGATTACCGCCTATTTCGGCATGCTTGAGGTGGGGGAGCCTAAGGCTGGCGAAACCGTTCTCGTGTCGGGGGCGGCCGGAGCCACCGGATCGGTGGCCGCTCAGGTGGCTCAGATTCAAGGAGCCCGAGCAATCGGTATCGCGGGGTCAGCGGAAAAATGCGAATGGTTAGTTAAAACTGCTGGATTAGCCGCAGCGATTAATTACCGCACCGAAGACGTTGAGCAACGTATCGGTGAACTGTGTCCCGAGGGCATCGATGTTTTTTTTGACAATGTGGGGGGCGCAACGCTTGATGCCGGCTTAAAGCACTTGGCTATTGGCGCTCGAGTAGTGCTGTGCGGGGCAATTTCTACTTACAACGAACTTGATGCGCCCACTCCGATTCATTGGTATTTAAATCTGGTGGTCAAGCGTGCTCGCATGCAGGGCTTCTTGGTGCTTGATTATCTTGATCGGTTTCCCGACGCGGTTATGCAACTCGTTGTTTGGGACATGGAGGGAAAACTCAAATGGCGAGATCATGTGCTTGATGGCATTGAACGAGCCCCCGAGGCTCTAGGGATGCTCTTTAGTGGTGATAACACCGGGAAACTGTTAGTCCAAGTTGCTCCGGACCCCACTGCTCCCTAGACCGATCGCAACACCGTGCCGGCCAGTGTTCCGGTGTGTTCGCCGTGCTCCATAAATACCTCGCCGTTCACTATCGTCACTTCGTAGCCGTTAGCCTTTTGGGCAAATCGCCCGGCATTATGCGGAAAGTCATGGCGGTACTCAGGCACAAGAAGCGACAGTTCTTCGTAGTTGATCACATTGACGTCGGCGTAAGCGCCAAGCGCGAGCACGCCACGATTAGCTAGGCCAAAGGTTTGTGCCGTATCCGAAGTTATCTTGCGTACTGCCTCTTCCAAAGTTATTGACTTACGGTCTCGTGCCCAATGGCTAAGTAAATAAGTAGGGGCACTGGCGTCCATAGTCTGACCAACGTGTGCTCCGGTATCCGCCAAACCCATCAACACCTCGGGAGTTTTTATCATTTCTTCAATCGCGTCTCGACTTTGATTGAGTAGCGGCCACGAGAGTAAAAGTTTCCCGTCGGTTGCTTGGGCGAGGTCAATAAACGCCTCGACGGGAGTCACTTTGCGCTGGTCGGCAATCGCGATTAGAGATTGCTCGGGGCGACACTCGTAGAGCGCTTGGTTGTTTGGCCCGTTGAGCAAGAAAAAATTATCTAAGCCTCTTCGATCGTTCTTTGCTTCGTTGACCAACTCCGCTTTTCGGTCGACATTGTTCAGCATGGCCAGTTTTTCCGTGAGGGGTAAATCTCTCAGTGCGTACCAACTCGAATGAGCATCAAAAGGGGTTCGGTGCATTAATCCAGTGAGCACCCCAACAAAGCGAGCCACCGTTTGGGGACGAATGCGTGCGCCGCGCGAATTGGCCGCGCGGGTGAGGTCGAGCGCGGTCCGCCAGTGCTCGCCTTGTTCCCAGGTGTGAGTGAGATTAAATGTAAGGGGCGACTGGGAAACCTGACTTACTTGCTCCATCCAAGCCAGCTCAGTTTCTACTCGGGGCTCGGCGGGTCCATCACCGTCGAAACGGGGGGCAACCTCAAAAATCCCACCAGGTTTTTTCGCTAGTACTTCAGCCAGCGCGAGCAACTCTTCGACCCGAGCAAAAGTTCCGGGCACATAACGACCATCGGGCACTTGATGTCGCAAAGTGCGCGACGATGAACACCCCAACGCTCCTGCGTTCATCGCTTCGTCGAGCAGTTGGGTCATGGTGGCAAGTTCGTCTTGGGTCGGATCAATGTTTTCGTCCAGACTGCGCTCCCCCATGGCGTAGTAGCGCAGAGCGCTGTGACCAACCATCCCCCCGGCATTAATTCCGATAGGAGTGCGCTCTAGCCAGTCTAAATATTGGCCGTAAGTTTCCCAGTCCCACGGCAATCCATCGAGAATGCTTCGGGCCGGAATATCTTCTACCGACTCCATCATCGATGCCAGATAAGCCGCGTCACCGTCTCGTACCGGAGCAAAAGTAACTCCACAATTACCCATTACCACCGAGGTGACTCCGTGCCAGCACGCGGAAGTACCGAGAGGATCCCAACCGAACTGTGCGTCGAGGTGAGTGTGAATGTCGACAAATCCGGGGGTAACAATCCGACCAGCCGCGTCTATCTCTCGCTTACCTCGCCCGATGTGGTTGCCTATCTCGCTAATCCGGTCACCGGTAATAGCCACGTCAGCTCGCACGCAAGGGGAACCGGTGCCGTCAACCAATAATCCGTTGCGAATAACTAAGTCCGCGGCCATGCGTTCACGATAGACATCTCTTGAGTCAATCGCTATCCGGTCACCTTTTCTTGGTCAAGGCCGTCGCGGGCAATAGCGCCCGACTTGACAAACCCGACTTATTTAGTCAACAATAGGCGCCTAACCAAAGGAGCACAAAATGTCCGTAACTGATGAATTCACCGTAGCCAATAAGGCTTATTCGGCCTCGTTCGAAAAGGGAAGTTTGCCGATGCCCCCAGGACGCAAGGTGGCGATATTGGCCTGCATGGATGCTCGGCTCGACCCCGCTCGAGCACTCGGACTCGAAGAGGGTGACGCCCACGTAATTCGCAACGCGGGGGGCGTGGCCAGCGACGACGCAATTCGCTCGTTAGTGATTAGTCAGCGGCTGCTCGGCACCCAAGAAATAGTTCTGATTCATCACACCGACTGCGGGATGCTTACCTTCACCGACGATGCCGTCAAGGATCAGATTTTTGCCGATACCGGGCTAAGGCCTCATTTCGCGTTGGAGTCTTTTCCTGATGAGGTCGAAGACGTACGTCAGAGTATCCGGCGTATTCAAGCCAATCCGTTCATCCCTAACACCGAATCAGTGCGCGGGTTTGTCTACGACGTAAAGACGGGAAAATTAAACGAAGTTAATTGAGCCCAAAGAATTAGTGGAGGTGCCGGGAGTCGAACCCGGGTCTTCCGAGTCTTTGGCGGGGCTTCTCCGAGCGCAGCCAGTGGGTAAGTCTCGGATCAACGCCGCCCACTGGCGGCCTGCGCTAATCCCAACTCCGCTTGAGTGTCCCGTCGGACCACGGAGCCCGTCCCGACGGTAAGCCGTTCAAAATGGCGCCCGTACCCGGTCGAACGGCCGAACCGGAGTGGACGCGCTGCTAGTTAAAAACTAGGCAGCGAGTGCGAGGTTATCCTCGGCATGTATCTATGGTGCCAACTTTTTAACGACGATTCGGCAACGTCGGCTCGCTTCACCCGCCTCGATCCACGAAATCGAAGCCACGCACCCCCTTGTCAAGTGCCCGGTCGTGCGAGTAACCCGGCACCAAACAGTGTAGTAGCCCGCGAGCAGCTATTTAATCGCGGTGCCCCTTTAGGGCGCGATCGGTATCGCGCTTAGCTTCGCGTTCTTTAATCGCGTGACGTTTGTCGTAAGCCCGCTTACCGCGCGCGACGGCAAGATCGATTTTGGCTCGCCCCCGAACAAAAGTGAGGCGAAGGGGCACCAGCGTGACCCCCTTTTCCGCCGTTGCTCGAGCAAGGGCATCGATCTCTTTAGCGTGGAGAAGCAATTTTCGGGGCCGCACGGGGTCGAGTTCTTCGCGTGAGTACGAATAAGGCGAGATATGCATGCCCAGTAGCCATATAGCGGACCCATCAACCCGAGCGTACGAATCACCAAGAGTGGCTCGCCCATCGCGAATAGCTTTTACCTCTGACCCGAGCAACATAATTCCACACTCGTAAGTTTGACCAATGTGGTAATCGTAACGAGCCCGGCGGTTGTTAATGCTGACTTCGGGCCGCCCAGATTTAGCCGCTGACCTGAGAGATGACTTATTTTTTGCTTTTTTTGCTGCCGCCATAACTCCACGGTACTGGTAATTTACTAGTCAGAATTGTCGTTTAATCTAGATTAACTATAAAAAGTGAGTTGTTATGAATTCTAAACCGATAAAGCAAGCGCTAGCCGGATCTTTGCTCGCAACCCTTTTGTTTTTTGCCGCTTTTGCTGCTTTCCCCCAACTCTCAAACGCCAACAGTTCAACGGCAAAGTCTTACAACACTAAGGCGGCACTTAAATCGGCTGACTGGAACGAAGAGATGTCCCTGACTTATGAAAAAAATAAAGTGGTTTTAACTGCTAATGGGATTCCTGATCATCCCCGCGATGCTCAATACGCCCTCCCCAAGGCTGGCGTAATGGTCCCAGATGCTTCCACCGCCACTATTGGTAACGATCCCACTAAGGAACAGAGTTACGACTTCGAAATCACCACCAAACCGAAATATGTATCTAAAACAACTTCTGCTCCGTTGGGGTCAATCGGATTAATGATTTCTGGAGCAGTTCTATTTAACCCGTACGAAGGTGACAATAAAACGATAGCGATGGCGAATAACTTCTATTTAACTGATTCCCAGGGGAATAAAGTTTGGTTTATCGATAGCTGCAGTGCGCATCCCACGCCAATGGGGGAGTATCACTACCACGCACTTTCCCCTTGCGTAACCGACCAAGTTGACACCACTAGTGGACCTTCGCACGTAATCGGTGTTGCTCTAGATGGGTTTTTGATTTACGGTTCACGCGACATAAACGGCAAGTCAATTCCAGTTTCTAAACTAGATAAGTGCAACGGAATTTTTAGTGCTACTCCGGAATACCCAAAAGGGATTTATCACTACGTTTTGCCTGAAACTAGTGATTCCACTTCATCAATTCGTTGTTTTCACGGCCAAGTCGATTCTGCTCAAATTCAACCGATGCCACCTATGGGTCCGATGCCACCCATGGGTCAATAGATAATTAGCCCGAATAGGGTCTGGTCGCCGTTTTCCACCGATCCGAAGGGACTGTTCGCTTACTCGCTCGGGGCGCAAGGAGCGGTAGAGTCAGCGCTTATGACTACTACTACCAACCCCCCTGACTTTTCTGGGGGTCCTAGCCCCCGAGGATCAATTCTCGGCAACGCGGTTCGCCGTTTTGAAGACCCCAAGATCTTGCGAGGCGAGGCAGTTTATTTTGACGACCTGAGCCCTACTGGGTTAGCGCATTTAGTTTTTGTGCGTTCCACTATTGCTCACGCCCGGGTTACCAACATCGATACCCGGGAAGCCGAAACTATGCCCGGAGTCGTCGCGGTTTACACCCACGAAAATATCGGACTCAAACCCAATGTGAGTTTCGCCATGCTGCCGGACGGTTTCGCTCGGCCCCCGCTGGCCAACGGCACGGTGCGTTTTGTGGGCGACATGGTGGCGGCAGTTGTAGCCGAAACTCGCGCTCAGGCCGTCGACGCAGCAGAGATGGTAATTGTTGATTACGATCCGCTCCCCGTAGTGGTAGATCCGGAAGCGGCCTTAGCCGACGGCGCCCCGATCTTATTTCCCGATTTAGCCACCAACGTGGCGATCGAATTCAATTTCGCCGAAGCCGACCCCGAACTGATGGCCGAAGCCGAAGTTGTTGTTAGTGGCCGTTTTGTTAATCAACGCGTAGCACCAGTACCGATGGAACCTAACGGCATTGTGGTTGAGTTCGATAAAGAAAAAAATCTTTCCCTCACCGTCCCCACCCAAGCCCCCTTTGGGGTACGCGATCCAGTGGCTAAAGAGTTTGGTCTTGACCCCGAAAAAGTTCGGGTGCGCGCTCCCGCGGTCGGGGGTGGGTTTGGCGCTAAATCAGGCTGTTACGTCGAGTACCTTGTTGCCATCTCGGCCGCTCGCCAACTCGCTCGGCCAATCAAATGGACCGAAACCCGCTCCGAAAACATGCTCTCCATGTATCACGGCCGAGGCCAAATCCAGTACGTAGACATGGGGCTTAAACGAGACGGCACCATCACCGCAGTAAAAGTTCATGTGATTTGCGAGGCGGGGGCCTACCCGTCGGTGGGCGCTTTCTTGCCGTTTTTGACTCGCACTATGGCGCAAGGGGTTTATGAGATACCTAAAGTCGAGTTCACTTCGGTTAGCGCGGCCACCAACACCACTCCAACCGCGGCCTATCGGGGCGCCGGTCGACCCGAGGCCACCGCCTTTCTTGAGCGCATCATCGACATGGCGGCCGATGAACTTGAAATCGATCCGGTCGAGATTCGCCGCCGTAATTTCATTGCCCCCGAAAAATTTCCTCTCACTACCGTCACGGGGGCTAACTACGACGTGGGTGACTTCAATAAAGCTCTCACTGAGGCCTGTCGGATTTCTGGCTACGAAGAACTGCGAGCCGATCAGCGCTCACGGCGGGAACGAGGCGACACGGTCGAATTGGGAATTGGAGTTTCAACTTACGTTGAGATTACCGCTGGAGGCCAGTTCCAAGAGTTTGGCGCAGTCAAAATTCAATCCGACGGAACAGTCGAAGCCCGGGTGGGCACGTCCTCACACGGCCAAGGGCATGCCACTGCGTTTGCCATGATTGTGGCCGAACTTCTTGGCGTGGCTATGGAAGACGTGCGGGTGGTGCAATCTGATACCGCCTTAGTGCCGCGCGGTAGTGGCACCTCGGGGTCGCGCTCTTTACAGATCGGTGGCTCGGCTATCTATAACGCCAGCGTTGAAGTACTCGAGAAAGCCAAAGTGCTCGCGGCCCATCTTCTAGAAGCCAACCCCGATGACATTGTTTTGCACGACAATGCTCGGGTGGGAGTTTCCGGTGTTCCGGCCAGTGCTTTGTCGTGGGCCGACTTGGCCGCCGCCGCTCACGATCCCACTCGTCGTCCCGCCGAATGGACTGACGACGAGGGTCTCATGTCCGAACTCGACTTCAACCAAGGCGACGCAACTTACCCCTTTGGGGCTCACGTTGCGGTGGTAGAGGTCGATACCGAAACTGGACGAGTCAATCTATTGCGCCATATCGCGGTCGACGACTGTGGGCGAGTGCTGAATCCTTTACTGGTGTCGGGTCAACAACACGGTGGGGTCGGTCAAGGCGCGGCGCAAGCACTCTACGAAGGAGTTTCGTATGACAGTGATGGCAATCCACTAACCGGAAACCTAATGGACTACGCCATTCCTAGCGCCGCCGAGTTCCCCAGCTTTGAAGTTTCCAATACCGAAACCCCAACTCCACTCAACCCACTTGGAGCCAAAGGTATCGGTGAATCGGGAACCATCGGATCAACTCCAGCCATTCAAAACGCAGTCGTTGACGCGCTCTCGGCTATGGGCATTAGCCATATTGATATGCCGCTGCTTTCTTTACGGGTCTGGCAGACAATCCAGGACACCCGAGCTAAATAACGAAGCGAGCCGAGTTGAGTTTCGCGCCGCTGCGGCTGCAATCAAATCAGTACCAAACTATTATCGATCACTGCCTCGACGGTTTCCCTTGCGAGGCGTGCGGATTGTTAGTTGGCTCGGTTGATAAACACTATGAGCCCACCGGCGAAATTGACTCGGTGCACCCGTGTCGCAACGCCGACGAGTCCACCCGTACTTATACCGTCGATTCACGCGACCTTCTACAAGTCACGCGCCAAGCCGACGAAAATAATCTCCAGATCGTTTCGGTTTGGCATTCCCACACCCACACCGAGGCCTATCCGTCCGAAACTGATGTGCGCCAAGCGCTTGATCCGAGTTGGATTTATGTCCTTGTGAGCCTGCGTAATCCTCAACCCGAGGTGCGGGCCTACCGGATAATAACTGGCCAAATAACCGAGATCGATGTGATTGTGAGCCCCGAGTAAGCCACCTCGCGCTTGCGGCAGCAAATACCTGACTTTTCGAATCAGGTTTCGGCTCTCCGCCTTGTACGCTTTAGGTATGGCAGTAGAAGTGAAAATACCAACCGTTATGAGGGCGAGTGCCGATGGCCAAGCGTCGGTTGATGGGAACGGCCTCACCGTGCGCGAGATTTTTTCTGACCTCGTAAATCGTTACCCTGGCCTCAAGGCCAACCTTCTCGACCAAGAAGGAAATTTGCACAAGTTCGTAAATGTGTACCGCGACGACGACGACATTCGGTACCTCGAAGGTCTCGATACTTCGGTCTCTGAAGGAGCCGTAGTATCGATTCTCCCCGCCGTCGCGGGCGGGTGAGGTCAGCGCCATGGCGCGCTACGAGAACATCCTGGGGGCTATTGGCAACACTCCATTAGTCGGAATTAGCCAACTTTCTCCTAATCCTGATGTTCGTATTTACGCCAAACTCGAAGGGCAAAATCCGGGCGGTTCGGCCAAGGATCGCATCGCGCTAAAAATGGTCGAACTCGCAGAGCGCGACGGGCTGCTCAACCCCGGCGACACCATTATCGAGCCATCTTCGGGGAACACCGGAATTGGTCTTGCGCTGGTATCACGATTGCGGGGGTACAAGTTGCGGGTAGTTATGCCCGATAATGTTTCTGTTGAACGCCGTCAACTTTTAGAAATCTTTGGCGCGCAAGTGATTACTTCGCCCGGAAGTGAAGGAAGTAACGGGGCCATTCGTTTAGCAGAAAAGTTGGCGGTCGAAGATCCGTACTTGAAGATGTTGTTTCAGTACGGCAACCCAGCTAATCCTCTGGCTCATTACGAAGGTACGGGTCCCGAGATTTGGCGTGATTGCCCAGAGGTCGATGTTTTTGTCGCAGGGTTAGGCACTAGCGGAACTCTCATGGGCGCAGGGCGTTACCTCAAAGAACAAAACTCGGCCATCAAGGTAGTCGCGGTTGAGCCTCCAGCGGGTGAACTAGTTCAGGGTTTGCGTTCTCTCGATGACGGTTTCATACCGCCAATTTTTGACCCCGAAATTTTAGACCGGAAGTTTATTGTTCGACCGCTTGAATCAATCGAGTGGTTGCGAAGATTGCTCAACGACTGCGGTGTTTTTGCTGGCGTTTCTTCTGGAGCCTCGATAGCCGGGTCGGTAAAAATTGCCGAAGAAATGGATTCGGGAACAATTGTCACCGTATTGCCCGATGGAGGCTGGAAATATTTGTCCTCGGGAGCATGGACCGACGAGTTGGACGTAGTAGAAGAGCGCGCGACGCGCATCAACTTCTGGTAAAGCAATCAGTGATTGAACAAGGCGACGGAGACAACGATTTAGATATTGAGCGCGCGGCCAGTCTTTTGCGTAGCGACGCTTTGGTGGCCTTTCCCACCGAAACGGTTTACGGACTGGGGTGCAACGCTCGCTCGACTACGGCCATTAGCCGGCTTTACGCGGTTAAAAGTCGTCCCACCAATCACCCCGTAATCGTTCACCTCGCGCTCGATGCTCCAATCGATGAGTGGGCGGTCCGAGTTCCCGATTGGGCCAATGTTCTGGCCCAATCGTTTTGGCCGGGCCCTCTAACTTTGGTGTTGCCGAAACGGCCCGACGTTCTTGATGCCCTAACCGGCGGTCATCCGAGTATAGGTTTGCGAGTTCCCGCCCAAAAAGTAGCGCAGGCGCTGCTCAAATCTTTTGGCGACGGCGTGGCGGCTCCGTCCGCGAATCGCTTCGGTCGAGTTAGTCCCACCTCAGCCTCAGCAGTAGTTGCGGAGTTAGGAGACGAGATTGATTTCGTCCTTGATGGAGGAGCGTGTTCGCTCGGAGTCGAATCAACCATTGTCGACTGCACCAAGGTGAGCCCCACAATTTTACGACCCGGGGGAGTGACGAGAGAAGAAATAATCTCCGTGCTTGGCTCCGCAGTCTTAGTCAAAAATGCCGACGGTTCCACTCCGGCTCCGGGAACGCTCTCGACGCATTATTCACCTCAAGCTCGAGTCGTTTTGACCACCGCAAACGAATTATCCAACTCAATCAATTCTGAATCGCGTCCTGATTCTAAAGGGAAAACCCACATTGGATTGCTGGCTTTGGCTGATGATCTAAAATATTTCGATCAAACAAACAGCCCGGAAGTAATGATTCTCAATTCTCCTATTAACGTTAAACAGTACGCGCGAGTGCTTTACGAAAGTTTACGAACGGCAGATACAAATAATCTTGCCGTGGTGATTGCCGTTCTTCCCCCCTCTAGCGGTTTAGGGGAAGCAGTATGCGACCGATTAACTCGGGCAACGAGCCGCGCAAACTTTGGTCTAAAAAGTGAAAAGATTATTTTATGACTGAAAAAGGGCCCATTGGATTATTTGATTCTGGCCTCGGTGGGCTTACTGTTGTGCGGGCACTAATAGATTTAGTTCCGAGCGAGTCATTAATTTATTTTGGTGACACCGGCCGGTTTCCTTATGGTCCCAAACCTCCCGGTGAAGTTCGGGAGTATGCCCAACAAATCGGCGACTTGCTGGTCGAGCGCGACGTTCGAGCAGTAGTGGTGGCGTGCAATAGTGCTGCGGCTGCGGCCTTAAGTGATTTGCAGATTCGGCTGCCGGTGCCAGTCATCGGGGTTATCGAACCCGGAGTCAAGGCTGCTTTAGCGGCTACGAAAACGGGGCGCGTGGGAGTAATCGGCACCGAAGGCACGATCGCTTCTCACGCTTATACGAAAACTGCTGCGGCCCTGAGCCCGAAGGTAGAAATCTTTGCCCAATCTTGTCCCGGATTCGTTGAATTCGTTGAGGCGGGTGATGTCGATTCACCCGAGCTGTACCAGTTGGCTCAAGAGCACCTCGCCCCGATTAAAGCGGCCAACGTCGACGTTCTGGTATTGGGCTGCACCCACTACCCCCTCTTGGCTTCTACGCTCTCTAGTGTGATGGGACCTCAAGTTGCCGTGATATCAAGCGCCCAAGCAACCGCGCGCGCGATTTCGGCCATCGAACTGAGATCAGGATCCAATTCTGCTCCTACTCATCATTTCATTACCAGTGGTGACCCGAATACTTTTCACGCTTTGGCCACTCGATTTTTGGGGTCCGAGATCAACGACGTCGAAGAGCACTCATGGAGTTAACTGTGCTTGGTTGTTCTGGTTCATTTGGCGCGGCGCAAGCCAACGCGTGCAGCGGCTACTTGGTCCGCTCGGGTACTACCGCAATATGGATTGATTGCGGTGGTGGTTCTTTTGGCAACTTGCAGTCCCATATTGATCCCGAAGATTTAACTGCGGTAGTCCTAACCCACGAGCACCCCGATCATGTAGCCGACATTTACGGGCTTCATGTTTTAATGCGCTACGGAATTTGTTCCCAGAATTTTCCGGTCTACGCACCGGAAGGCCTGCCCACCCAGCTAGGTGCGTTAGTGCACAACGATTGGGGTAATACTTTTGATTGGCGCGTGATTTCCGACAATCAGAAAATTGTAATTGGCGATTTAACCCTAACTTTTGCCCGCACCGATCACCCGCCGCTTACTTACGCGGTGCAAGTTGAGGGCGACGGCCGGCGCATGATCTATACCTCTGATACTGGGCCAAAGTGGAACGTGGGCGCATTTGCCCCCGAGGCCGATTTAGTTCTTTCCGAAGCGACTTATTTACACTCAGCCAAATTGTCCGAGACCCATCTCTCGGCTCACGAAGCCGGTCTCGCGGCTCGGACGGCGAAGGCGCAAAGACTGATGATCACCCACCTTTGGCCCCGAGTTGATGCCAACGATGCCGTAGCCGAAGCAACCGAATCTTTTGGCGCTCCCGTGGAGTTTGCTACCCCCAATCTTGTAACTAGCGTTTAATCGAAAGCCAACTACTAAAAAGGGAGAAAAATGGGAAGTCGTAAAGACGGCCGAGATCCTGATGCACTGCGGCCAGTTGTGTTTACTCGCGACTACACCGAGTTTGCTGCCGGGTCAGTTTTAGTGGAGTTTGGCCGCACGCGCGTTTTGTGCACCGCTTCAGTAGAAGAGCGGGTTCCGCCGTGGTTGCGCGGCAGCGGTAAAGGGTGGGTTACCGGTGAATACTCCATGCTGCCGGGTTCTTCGCCCGAGCGAGTTGGCCGGGAAGCGGCCAAAGGCAAACAGTCTGGCCGCACCCAAGAAATCCAGCGCCTCATCGGGCGCTCACTGCGGGCGGTAACCGACCTTGCTTTGTTGGCCGAGGTGCAAATAACTGTTGACTGTGATGTCCTTCAAGCCGATGGAGGAACTCGCACTGCTTCGATAACCGGTGGTTATCTTGCTTTGCACGATGCATGCTCGCGACTAGTAAGCGCAGGCACGATCAATGCTCATCCCGTAACTGAACCGTGCGCGGCCATTTCGGTCGGTATGGTCGGAGCCATGGGCTGTCTTGACCTCGATTATTCCGAAGATTCCACCGCCGAAGTTGATATGAACGTAGTTATGACTGGGTCCGGACGCTTCATCGAAGTGCAAGGCACCGCAGAGGGCTTGCCGTTCACCCGTCTCGAACTCGACCACTTACTCGGATTGGCCGAAGGAGGGATAACTCAGTTGTTCGATCTCCAGCGTTCGTTATTAGCCGCACCTCCCGCACCGCGGCGGTCATGACTCGTTTCGTTTTGGCTACTGCTAATCCAGCCAAAGCGCGTGAGATAAAAGAAGTAATACAAACTGAGTACGAAGACATCGAGGTGATTCCTCTCGATCCGAGTTGGCCTGAAGTCATTGAGGACGGCGCCACGCTCGAAGCCAACGCGCTACTAAAAGCCGATGCCGCTACGGCCCGAGCGCTCATCCCCGCTTTGGCCGATGACACCGGGCTAGAGGTATCTGCTCTCCAGGGGGCCCCGGGAGTCCGCTCTGCTCGTTACGCGAGTGACGAGGCCACCGACGCACAAAATATCGCCTTCCTTCTTGACCAAATGCGAGCGGTGTCAGCCGAAAATCGTGCGGCTCGTTTCACCACGGTTGCGATAGCAAAGTGGCCCGACGGTAAAATCCTGCTCGCCACGGGTTCAGTTTACGGTGTCATCGCCGAACAAGCACGCGGCGACGCGGGCTTTGGTTACGACCCAGTTTTCGTTCCCACAGAAGGCGACGGTCGAACTTTCGCCGAAATGTCGCCAGTCGAAAAGCATAAACTTTCTCATCGGGGTCGGGCGTTTCGTTCCCTTGCCCACAAGCTGGTCGACTTAGAACGGAGTGTCTGATGGCCGTTATTGATATTCCTGGTTTTGTTGCCGATTTAAAAGACCATTGCGTAGAGCACGGGTTCCATGTTCACGACGAACGTCATTTCGTTGAAAGTTATTCATTACGCCAAAACTGGGAAGTAGATGTTCATCCTGAAGAAGCGTGCGAAGGACCGGTAGATCTTTATCTTGCCCTTGAGATCGATCCGCGGGTACTGCTGGGGTTTGAAGACTCAGTGATTGCTTTATCCGAAGTTGAAGACCCATCCGACGAGTACCAATTTCCTCTTACGTTTACCTGGGGTCTTCCTCCGTTGGCTGCCCCTCCAGATCTTCTATTGCTGGCTACTCAATTAGCGGGCATTGGGGGCACTGATTTACCCCTCGAAGTATCGGCCATTGACTCAATCCCCGCGGCTACCGATGCCCCCGAGCGTTCGCTACGAGTAGTGGCTCATCACCCCGTGTCGTTATTAAGCATCCGGCGAGGCGATGCGGTGTCGTGTGAATTGCTCGAGCGCTGTTTAGTAGTAAGTCGGTTTTTGTTGGCGCAATCTGAAGACTGGAATCAGTGACGCCGGAAAAGCTCCTCGAGCGGCAATAATACCAAGGTGACCATGCGTACCGAGTGTCGACATTACGAAAGTCGCACCTATAACAACGGTGAAGTAGTCCGTAAATGTCGGGTTGATGCTGCTCCCGAGGCGCCGTGGCGTTGCCCTGACGACTGTGTGCTTTTTGAACTGCGCATGATAGATGTGGGCTGGCAAGTGGGTTCGCTCGAGCGTCCCGAGCAAGCAGTGGAGCCCGAGCCAGAAGGACAAGACATCGCCGCTTTGCTCAATGAAGCTGAAGACATCGTCAACTCCGCCGCCCCCGAGATAATTGCCGAGGTTGATGGTAAGAAAAAGTCAAAGAAAAAGCGTAAGCGTCGCTAGCGGTGTTACTTAGAGGCATAAATCATGTGGCCACCGTCACTAATGATTCCGATCGACTACACACTTTTTATCAAGAGGTTTTTGCGGCCGAAGTTATTAGTGATGGCTCTGAGTTCGGTGATGGGACTGGTCCCCGTCTGTCGATAATAAAAATTGGCGACTGGTCTGAACTAAACGTTTTTCAAATCACCGGTAATACCGAAGCCGATAAACAAGTCCCCATGTTCGGTCGAGGGCGAATAGACCACATTGCCCTTCAGGCTGAGTCATTGGAAACTTTTATCGAAATACGCCAGCGCCTAATGGATCGGGGTGCCGCCGACGATTTCGTTACCGACTTTGGCTCCATTTTGAGCATATTCTTTCGTGACCCAGACGGTATGGAGTGCGAAGTTTGCGTTGAGAATCCTGACGCACAACCAGGGGTTACCCACCCACCCGGGACTCGATCTCAGCGATTTCCCTAAGGGGCAACCAACGGTAAGCCGTATTCTGAGTGCGAGCGAAGGGACTCGAACCCCCAAGCCCCGAAGGGCACCGGGACCTAAACCCGGCGCGTCTGCCAGTTCCGCCACGCTCGCTTTTCCCAGTCTCTCACCAATCCGGCTATCGTGGCGAGGTCAAGAGTCCCCTCTAGAAAGCGAGCCGCTCGTGGCCCAGCAGATCCCCATGGTCGATTACTTAGTCCTCGACGGCGATCCTCATCTCGTCGCCCATGAATGCGCCAACTGTGGCGCACTTTTCTTCGATCGCCGTAACGCTTGCGCTCATTGCAGCGGAATTAAGTTTGTCCCTCGTGACCTAAAAACCACCGGGGTCGTGCGCTCGTTTTCAATTATCTATCAGGCGGCCCCGGGAGTTCCGGTTCCGTACGTTTCTTCGCTAGTCGATATCGATGGTGGGGGAGCAGTTAAAGCCAACATCCTCAACATCGATCCCGACCCCGCCACCGTGGCGCTCGGGATGAAAGTGAAAATGACCACATTCGTTAGTGGTACTGACGACGAAGGCACCGAAGCGGTCGCTTTTGCCTTTGAGCCCTCTAATTAATTTCGATTATTAGGAGAAAAAATGGCCGAAAACATTTGGGTACTAGGTGCAGCAATGACCAAGATCACTCGTTATCCCGACCAAGACGTAATCGATCTTGCGGCTACCGCTTCAATCGAGGCGCTCGCTGATGCCGGCGTCACCATGGCCGACATGCAAGTCATGGGCATGGGCAACATGTTTCAGGCCATGGCCGGACTAGGACAATCAGTACAGCAACAAATTGGCCAGACTGGCATTCCGGTTTACAACGTTGTCAATGCCTGCGCTACGGGTGCTACCGCGGTGCGTACGGTTCATCTGTCGATTCTGGCTGGCGAAGCCGACATGGGCATCGCGGTTGGTTGTGAGCAGATGGGGAAGATGGGTCTGTTGGGCCCGGGCGGGCAGTCCAAAGCCGAAAAGCACGTTTACGCTCCGACGGGGCGTTACGGGTCGGTAATGGGCGCCGAAGGAATTTTGGGCACCACGCTCATGCCCGGAGTTTTTGCTCAAGCAGGACAAGAGTACGCCTACGAAAATGGTGGAGTGGGTTTTGAACAGTTTGCCAAGGTGGCAGAAAAAAACCATGCCCACTCGGTGCTTAACCCACTTGCGCAATACCAAAAGAAGTTCTCCCTTGAAGAGATCATGAACGCTCGCATGGTGGCCTATCCCAACACCTTGCCCATGTGCTGCCCTACTGGCGACGGTGCCGCGGCGGTAGTTCTGGTTTCTGAATCAAAACTGAAAACCTTGTCGCTGGAACAGCAACGCCGAGCAGTAAAGATAAGTGCCTCGGTACTCACTAGCGATCCGTGGGTTGAGCGTGGTCAAGTTCAACCCGATGTCAATACTCTTACTCGCAATGCCGCCAAAATTGCTTACGAAAAAGCTGGTATTGGACCTAAGGATCTCGATCTAGTCGAGTTGCACGATTGTTTCGCAACCGCCGAGTTGTTGCACTACGACAATCTGGGTCTTTGTGAGCCAGGTGGCGCCGGCGCATTTATTGACTCGGGCGCACCGTGGCGCGACTCGCCGGGAGTAACAGTCAATGCCAGTGGAGGATTGCTCTCTAAAGGTCATCCCATTGGCATGACTGGCGTCGCGGGGGTCTTCGAAATCACCACTCAACTTCGCGGTGAGGCCGGAGACCGTCAGATTGAAGGCGCCACGGTGGGCATGGCTCATGTGATTGGCTTGGGCTCTTCGTGCGGAATTCATATCCTCGAAAAGTCGGCCGCTTAGTTAAATCGCGGTCCATCCGCCATCGACGGGAATAACTATTCCGGTCACGTAACTGCTTGCCTTCGACGCTAAAAATAACAGCGCCCCGTCGAGTTCGTGTTCATCACCGGCGCGCCCCATGGGCGTGTGCTGGCGGAGCCATTTCATCGAGTTTTCGTCGCTAAACATACGGTCGTCAGTCATCTCGCTACGAAACCAGCCGGGAGCGATGGCGTTAACTCTTACTCCTTTTCGGGCCCACTGAGCTGCCAGTTCGCGAGTC
>SHUY01000090.1 GCA_009694435.1 Acidimicrobiia bacterium
TTTTTAAAGGGGTACTGCACGCGCAGGGTCTAATCCCTACTCCTGATCTTCGACTACCCATGACCCCGGCTTCATCGTCATCCATCACTTGGGCTCTGGAGGCGGTAGAAGCCGCTAATAGCTAACGGCGCAATAGTTCGGCGGTTTCAAATGCTAAGTCAAGTGATTGCCGAGCATTGAGGCGCGGATCGCACATCGTTTCGTAGCGCTGCTCTAAGTCAGAGCCCATTACTGCTTCGGTTCCGCCTAGGCACTCAGTTACATTTTCGCCTGTCAGTTCAACGTGAACTCCTCCGGGCCAAACATCGGCTGCGATGCAAGCATCAAAGAAACCGTGAAGCTCTTGCATGATGTCGTCAAAACGGCGAGTTTTGTATCCACTTTCGTGTTGGAACGTGTTGGCGTGCATTGGGTCGCACGCCCAAGTGACCGGCAAACCCGCAGTAGCGCGCAGCAAGGGGGGAAGAGTCTTAGACACTTCGTTGGCCCCCATGCGGCTGAACAGCATTATCCGCCCCGGCTGGCGGGCGGGGTTAAGCCGTTCACAAAGGGCAGATACTTCTTCGGGCGTAGTCGTTGGTCCCAGTTTGATCCCTATGGGGTTTTTTACACCACTCAAGAAATTAACGTGGGCGCCATTTAGGTGGCGCGTTCGTTCTCCGATCCACAGAAGATGGGCCGAACAGTCGTACCAGTCACCACTGATTGAGTCGCGCCGAGTTAGCGCCTCTTCGTAATCGAGTAACAAAGATTCGTGGGCTGTCCATACATCAACTTCCCTTAAAGCCAGTTCTAAGTCAGGATCGATCCCACATGCACTCATAAAGCGCAAAGCTCTCTCTATCTCGTTGGCCAGCGCGTCGTAGCGTCTACCTTCCGCACTGGCTGCGATCGATTCTTGGGTCCAAGCATGCACTCGCCCTAAGGCGGCAAAGCCTCCTTTGCTGAGCGCGCGCATGAGATTAAGAGTGGCGGCCGACTGATTGTAGGCCTTGATCATTCGCTGAGGGTCGGCGACGCGAGCATCGGCGGTAAAAGCGAAGTCGTTCACGGCATCGCCTCGGAAACTAGGAAGTACCACTTTGTCGCGCTCTTCGGTATCAGAACTGCGAGGTTTCGCAAATTGTCCGGCCATGCGGGCAATTTTCACTGTGGGGACACCACCGCCGTAAGCAAGGACAACTGACATTTGAAGGATCACTCGTAATTTGTCACGAATCGAATCGGCTGAAAACGCAGCAAATGACTCTGCGCAATCACCTGCGATCAAAACGAAAGCTTTTCCATCTTGAGCTAGTGCGAGTTGCTCGGTGAGCGTGCGGGCTTCTCCGGCGAACACTAACGGCGGTAAGCCAGACAGTTCGTTTATTGCCCGTGATAAGTCATCTTCACTTGACCAAGTCGGCTGCTGGCCGGCGTTATGCTCTTTCCACAAACTAGGAGTCCAAGCATCATCGAATAACGCGTCCGCGCTCATAAGTAGCCACTCGGTGGGCTATCTAGACCGTGTCCTTCAGCGGCCGCTTCTAATTCGTGATGGTTTCGCATTTCTTGCAACTGGCTAGATGCGTTCTGCTGTTGAGTGAATAGCGTGGCCTGAATACCATGAAATAATCCTTCTAACCAACCCACTAATTGGGCTTGGGCTAAGCGAAGTTCAGACTCAGTTGGAGTATCGCTGGTGATAGGCAAGATAACTTCGCTTAACTCGCGTTGTAAATCGGGGGAAAGAACTGACTCGAGTTCGTGAATGGAGCGCTCATGAATTTCTCGTAAGCGGCGTCGTCCCGCATCATCAAGTGGTGCGCGCCGTACTTCGTCCAGCATGGTCCGCACCATCGAAGCAATGCGAATGAGTTTGGTCGGTCGACTTACGTGCTCCTCTAGGCTCGTGTCCCCACTAGCCATCAATACCGCACTAGTCGCTTCCGCTCCATGATTGGCTGAGTCGGAGTCAACGATCTCGGGCTGCACTGATTTTTGGTTGTCGACCATGGGTTCCTTAGAAGCAAATGTACGGACTATCAAGGATAGAGATTTATTGGGCTGGTGCGGAATTGATTATTTTATGAGGGATCCATATTGGGTGGCCGGCGACCCCGCCCCGCCTCAGTCCGAGGCCCGGGAACGTCACGAAATTGATAAGCCACCGGCTCAATTCCTGGCTGGCAGACAAAGCACTGGCCAGTTTCTCCACTAGTCAGGGCGTGTATCACCGCTTCAGCAATTTGTCCGGCATCCATAATCGGGAAATCTGCTTCCGCGAGCATTTTTTTGGCTTCGGCCGAGAGGATGTTGGTGTCGGTCATTCCGGGGTTGATGCAATTGGCGGTGATGCCGCGCGCTATCAGAGTAGGCGCTACTGACCGTATGAGGCCTACGACCGCGTGTTTGGTTAGGTCGTAGATCGGGTCAGGAGGAAAGGGGATCAACCCAGCTAATGAAGCGGTAGCCACTACGGCACCATTATTTTCCATCGTCTTTAACGCCGAACGTAGGCCGAACACTACGGCATCAACGTTTACTCCCATAATGCGTCGATAGTCAGCATCATTCAAATTTTCTAGGTTAGAAATTCCGATCGCGATACCTGCGTTAAGAAACGCAATGTCAACTTTCCCAAAAGTATCTACGCATTTCTCAAACGCGGCGTCGGTGGCGGCAGGGTCACTTACGTCGGCTCCAAAAGCGGCTCCGCCTACTTCGTTGGCCACATCTTGCGCACCGGCTAGATCAAGGTCGACGACTAATACCTTCACGCCGTCCGTCGCAAGTCGTTTAGCAGTTGCACGTCCGATTCCTGAAGCTCCACCAGTAACAATGGCCGCAGCACCGTTGAGTTCCATTAGAAACTTTTACTTTTCGCTCGTGGTCGGAAGATGGAGAATAACTAAACGAGTTTCGGTCATTTCCATGACCGCATATTGCGGTCCTTCTCTAGTGTTGCCAGAATCGCGTAATCCTCCATAAGGCATTTGGTCAGAACGGAATGTAGGCACCTCGTTAACCAAAACTCCACCAAAGTCAAGCGTAGTGATTGCCTTCATAGCAATCGAAAAATCATTAGTAAAAATCGCCGCTTGTAGCCCGTAACGAGTGTCGTTGGCAAGACGGAGTGCTTCGTCAGTTAATTTATAACGCTGTATTGATACCACTGGGCCGAATACTTCATGAGAACAAACTTTCATTTCGGGAGTTACGTCAATTAATAGTGTTGGGCTCAATACACCATCAACAACCTCGCCACCACACAACACTGTGGCGCCACCTTGTTGGGCTTCTTCTATCCACTCCATTACGCGGTCTCGTTCGGAAACAGAAATTAGTGCGGATACATCAGTAGAGTCATCTAGCGGGTCGCCAACTTTGAGTTTTTCTATCCTCGGTACCAACTGGGCAACTAATTCGTCGACCACATCTTCGTGAACGTAAACCCTTTGCGTAGATATGCAGGATTGACCGGCGTAACTGAACCCCGCTATTGCTATTTGAGTCGCAACCGTTTCGATGTCAGCGTCGGGTTCAATTATTACCGGAGCGTTATTCCCGAGCTCGAGACCAACTTTTTTACGGGGGGCTTGAGCTTTGATTTCCCAGCCCACTTCTGGTGAGCCAGTAAAGGTGATCATGGCAATATCGCCATGGTTGACAATGGCTTCTCCGACAACAGAACCACTTCCGGTGACCACATTTAGATAACCCGCGGGGAGTCCGCATTCGTCGAGGAGCATCTCGGCGAGAGCGATAGCAGAAAAGGGAGTTTGCGATGCCGGCTTGAGCACGACTGCACACCCAGCCGCAATAGCTGGTGCTACTTTGTGGGCTACGAGGTTAAGGGGAAAGTTGAATGGGCTGATAGCGCCCACCACCCCGATCGGGACTCGTAAAGTGAAGGCCAGCTTCCCTTCTCCGGCCGCGGCGCTATCCATCGGAACCATTTCCCCCGCGAGAGAGCGCGCGGCTGCGGCCGAAAAAATGAAAGTTGAAATAGTCCGAGCAACCTCAACCCGCGCGGTGGATATGGGTTTAGCTGATTCTCGGGCAATAGTCTGAGCAAACTCTTCGACTCGCTCGCCTAGTAACCGAGCCGCGGTTTCAAGTATTTCGGCTCGCCGCCATGCCGCTAGTGGTTTGGAGTTCATGGCCGAATGCGCCGCGACGACGGATTGGTCGACCTCAACCGCTCCACACGCAGGGATAATCCCTAGCACTTTCCCGTCGTAGGGAGAAACCACCGTTATCGATTTTGCGGTGGTTATTCGTTGGTCCCCGATGGGAACCGCTCTGACGTCGCTCATTCCTCGGCCCCTTTATGTAGTTGTCCCGCAGATTACTGGCCACTGAGGTCGCTGCGTTTACCCCTGATTAGTGCTAAGTTTTATTTACCGGTTAGTCAGCGAAGTCGGTGCGATTCCGACGCTGTCCCGCAACTGTAAGCCAAGCAATCTTTCAACGATGAAGGAGAACTTGGTAAAGCCAGGTCGCCTGGCTATCCGGTAACGAACACGTGACTCTCGTGGAAAAGAGTCGTTCGTTGACCGACTTGGTCGACGGGCATCCGTACGATCAAGGAGGGCAAATGAATAAGAAATATTTGGCCACGTTCGTTGCTGTACTCGCTACTCTCGCTACTTTTTCAGTCAATCCCGCCACCGCTAAAGGTCCTTCGGCCCCTGAACGAATTATCTCTCTTTCGCCCACGGCTACCGAAATGTTGTTCGCTATTAGCGCGGGCAGCCAAGTAGTAGCGGTTGATGATCAATCCGATTATCCCGCCAACGCACCAACAACCGCTTTATCGGGTATTGATGTCAACGCCGAAGCTATTGCTGCTCTAACTCCTGATTTGGTAGTGGCATCGGACGACACCGCCAAGTCTGCACTTGATGCACTGGGAATAAAACTGCTTATTTTGCCCGCCGCTGACACCCTCAACGACACTTACTCGCAAATAAATAAGTTAGGTAAAGTTACTAGACATATTAAAAAAGCCAAGACGGTTGTCGCCAATATGAAATCTAAGATTTCTCGTGCGGCGGCTAAGGTCCAAAATTCGTCGCCTCAACCAACTGCTTTTTACGAACTTGACGACACGCTCTATTCGGCTACTTCAAAGACTTTCATAGGCCAGTTGCTCGCGAAAGCGGGCTTTAAGAACATTGCCGAT
>SHUY01000091.1 GCA_009694435.1 Acidimicrobiia bacterium
GGCGGGGAATCAAAACCGATAACGGCAAGCATATTTCTGTAGATGAGATTGAGCTCTTAGGTTCAGAGCATTCCGGGTCATGAGTATTTTGGTAACCAATGACTTCCCTCCCAAACGGGGGGGTATTCAGACCTACTTATTCGAATTATGGCGCAGACTTCCTGACACGGTAGTGATTACTGCTAGCCCTAAATCGAACTCTGAAGAGCTTGCGTGGGACAAAGAACAAACTTTTCGTATTGAGCGGATAAATAAAAAATTTCTCCTTCCGAGCCGGTCGTTAGCTAAGAGAATCGATGCCGTTGCCCGAGAAATTAGCGCCCCTATGATTTTCCTCGACCCCATGTTGCCTTTAGGTCTTATCGGTTCTCGGCTTAGAGAGGCTCCCCATGTAATAGTTGCTCACGGAGCTGAGGTGACCTTCTACGGGCGGGTGCCGGGTTCTAAGATCTTGGCTAAGAAGGTTTTGCGTTCGGCTAAAGGAGTAGTGGCGGCAGGAAACTATCCTGCGGAAATGGCCAGAAAAGTTGCCCGTACTGACTTGCCCATACTCGAAGTCCCTCCCGGGGTTGATGTCGATCGCTTTACGCCTCTTAGTGCCGATGCTCGGCGTGTGGCCCGAATGCGCTTCGGACTCGACCCCGACGCTCCTTTAGTACTCGGACTGAGTCGTCTTGTTCCGCGCAAAGGTTTTGATGTGGTGATTGATGCGGTTAAAAAACTTGAAGGTGTGCACTTAGCCATTGCGGGTACTGGTCGCGATCGGGCGCGACTAGAAAAACGGGCCGAGTCTTTAGGAAAACGAGTCCACTTTTTAGACGAAATAGTCGACGACGATCTACCTTTAATTCACGGCTCGGCTGATGTATTCGCTATGGCCTGTCGTGATCGCTGGGGAGGTCTAGAGGCTGAAGGATTTGGAATCGTTTTTCTTGAGGCTGGATCGTGCGCGGTACCCGCAGTGGCCGGATGGAGTGGTGGAGCGCACGAAGCAGTTGCTGATGGTGAATCTGGATTCGTAGTTGATCCTCATTCCGTCAGTGAGGTGAGCGGGGCCATTGATCGCTTAATCGGAGATCTAGATTTGCGTCACCGAATGGGACAAGCCGCCCGGGCTAGGGCTAAGGCAATGTTTTCTTACGAACACCTCGCGCAACGGCTATCTCCGCTGGCGGCCGGAGACACTTCGGGTTTATCTCGGTCAAGAGATTAGTCGTGCCTGGAAAGGGGATTGTGGTGGCGTCGTGGTTAAGCGTTGCCGTTTTTGCCGCTACGGCGATTCCTTTAGCAGCTGGTGCCGAGACGATAAAAGTATTAGCGGTGACGGTAGCGCTCGTTTTATTTTTTCTGTCGCTCTTGGTCTGGTCGGCAGCATTTGTCGTCGCGGTTCAGCGCAGCGCTCGAGGTGACGACATTGTTGTCGCTAGTCTCTTTTTCACCATGGGCGGAGCCGCTCTTGTATTACGAAAAAATTTGTGGGCAGCATTGCTGACGAGCCTGGTAGTGGCGGCCGTGTCGGCTTCAACAGATCCGTTTGGAGTAATGGTGCCTATGCTGACATTGGGATTTTTGGGGTTAGCAGGAGCCCGGTACGGCTCTTTCCCCCCTAAGCCCAATAAGGCGATTAGAACAAAACCTCGATGAGAAATTATCGGGTTTGCCTTTTTATGAAAATCTTGGTTCGATAGACCTATGGGCAACCCGCATGGCTGAAGAAGCCCACGAGAAAATCTTGGTATCAGCTTCGCCCGATCGCTGCCGCGAGGTCTCTACTGATTTTGCTCATTATCCCGATTGGGCTCGCGATATCAAAAAAGTCTCGGTGCTTGATTACGACGATTCCGGCCGAGCTAACCGAGTTGAGTTTCGTGCTGCCGGTCTCGGGCGCAATGTTCGCTATGTCCTTGAGTACGACTATGCCGATTTCCCCCAATCTTTTTCGTGGCATCTAGTCGAGGGCGATGGGTTAAAAAAACTTGATGGACGTTATGGTTTTGAGGCTCAAGACGTGGGTACTCGAGTGACCTACGATCTAGTTGTCGACTTAGCAATTCCTCTTCCCGGCTTATTGAAGAGGAGAGCAACCAGTAAAATTATGGGAACAGCCCTTAAGGAACTAAAGAAAGAAGTTGAGCGATGAACGAACCACTCAGAGAAGAAGAAGTCACCGAAGATGTTTCTGCTCAGTTGGACGATGCTGATGCCGATTCTAACGATAGTGAAGAATCGACTACCCAACTGCCCAAGCCCTCAGCCACCGAGTCGCTTATAAATGCACTCATTGAGGCTGGACCCGAAGTAGCCGAACACGTAGTCAAGGCTGCTCAAGAACTGATCTTGGCTGTCCAGACCATCGTTGATGCTGCTGATCAGTCAATTCGCGAGCAGCAAGACTTGCGGACTGAATCAACTCCCGAATCGTCGAGCTCTAAGACTGACGATACGGTGCGTCACCTCGATCTCGCCGAGTGAATCAAACCACCGATCGGCTAACGGTCGGCGTCGATCTTGGGGGAACCAATCTGCGTATTGGTCTAGTTGACTACTCGGGCGCAGTGATCGAAGTTCATGAGCAGTCGTCTATAGGAACTGCTGATGAATTGATTGAAATAATTGTGCAGAAAATAAATGCGTGGGGGTCTAACAACGCGATTCAATCAGTGGGTGTGGGCGTCGCCGGAATGATTGACTACGAAGGGGTTGTTCATTACGCGCCCAATCTTCCTGAGTTTACGGGTGTCCCCTTGCAACCGCGCCTAGCTCAACGTTTGGATTATCCCGTAGCGGTTGATAACGATGCCAACACGGCGGCATGGGGCGAAGTAAATCATGGCGCCGCTCAGGGGCACGACGCGGCACTAGTAATTACCCTTGGCACCGGAATTGGCGGCGGAGTGATCGTCGGGGGACAGATTTATCGCGGCGCCCATGGGTTTGCTGCTGAGGTTGGTCATTGGCAGTTTGACCCGGCCGGCCCATTGTGTGCGTGTGGCGGTCGCGGTCATTGGGAGGCAATGGCTTCGGGGTCAGCCTTAGACCGCATGGCTCAAGAGCAGGCCGCGGCGGGCAATGCTCCAGCATTATTAGCTTTAGTCGATGGTGACGCCCGCTCTTTGACTGGTCATCACGTAGTACAAGCTTTAGCGGCAAGCGACGAAGTGGCTCAATCTATATGGAATCAGTTCACTCGTGCCGTCGGTATCGGTTTAGCGGGGTTGATAAATCTTTTTGACCCGAGTGTGGTTGTAATCTCGGGGGGCTTAGTTGTTCTCGGAGAAGTTTTACTCAATCCAATTGCTAGCGTTGTGGCCGAAGAAATTGAGGGGTCACAATATCGATCCGAAGTTCAAATTTTGCCTGCAGTCTTGGGTGATCAAGCGGGATTAGTCGGTGCGGCCGCGATGGCACGCGATTTAGTGCCGTGAGAATTGGTCTTACCCTCCCTTCGTTTGTCGAAGATCCCGACGTAGCAATACAGATGGCCCTCGCGGCCGAAGCGGCCGAAATCGATGGCGTTTTTGTTTACGATCATCTATTTCGCCGTGGGTCCGATGGAACTCGGCGCCCGGCCCTTGAAGGAGTGGCACTACTGGGAGCGATAGCGTCGGCTACTAGTCGTATCACCGTAGGGGCGATGGTTATGAGATCGTGGCTTCGCCCCGCCGCTTCGCTCGCGAGTTCTTTAGCTAGCGTCGCTCGTATTGCCCCTGACCGAGTGAAGGCAGGTATTGGTGCTGGTGATTCAGAAAGTAGAGAAGAAAACGAAAGTTTTGGTTTGGGTTTTGGAACGCTGGATGAGCGCATTAAACAGTTAGAACTTTCGGTTAAAGCAACCCAAGGGGCTGGAGTGTCGACCTGGGTTGGAGGGACCAACTCGCGAGTAGTTGAATTGGCGGCTCAATACGCCAACGGTTGGAACGGTTGGGGATTAGATCTAGAAACGTTTTCGCGTCTAGCCAATAATTTGCTTACTACGACTGCTAGTTCTTCTTTCGAAATCAGTTGGGGTGGTTTAGTGGCTATGGCTGCTAATGATGAACAGGCGGCCGAAAAAGTTCAGAGTTCTTCCCAGGGGAGCGAGGTCTTGGTGGGTCGCCCGGCCGTATTAGCCGAGCGCTTCATTCGTTATCGAGACGCCGGAGCCGACTGGGTGGTTGTCGGTCCGCTCGACTCGGAAAATCTTGCCAACGCTGGTTACCTAGGAGAGGTTCGGACAATTCTCGCGACTAAGTGACTTTAGGTCAACCGAAGTGTTTTTTCGTCCGCTTTTCATCGAGGGCTATAAATAGCCCCTCAGCTTCGGCCGTAACTTTTTCGCCGACAGAAAGAGTCCCGATGGTGGTTATTCGCCGGCCTTCAACTTTCTTGGTGTGGGCTTCTATTCTCACTGGTTGCTCTAATGGTGTCGGTTCGCGATATTTGACGGTTAGTCGAGCAGTGAGGGCGACGTGACCGCCGATCGCGTTAGCCATTCCCATAATTTCGTCAAAGGCTAGAGATATCCATCCGCCATGAACAAACCCCGGTGGTCCTTCGTAGGCCAAGCCAAAGGTTCCGTGTACTGCTACTTGGTCAGAATCGAATTCGTAAGTAAACGGCGGAGCCATTGCGTTACTGCGGCCAACGAGTGGACTGCGCCGACGGTAGTTACCCCGCCCCTGTTGTTCTCCTATTTCGATTTGGTGTTTCTCAACTTCACTCGTAAGTTTTTCTACCTGCGCCGCTATCTGACTTAAGTCAACGTCAGGATCCATTTTCCTTACGGCTTCGATAAGCCGCCGAGTTGCCCTAGTTAGACGATAACGCTCAGGTCGCGCGGGGTCGATTAGATCAGACACTTAAAGTACTAGCGACCCTTGAATATCGGATCTCGTTTTTCCGCGAATGCGCGAGGTCCTTCTTGGGCATCTTCACTAGCAAAGACTTCCCAACCAATGGAGTCTTGGTAAGCCATTGCTTCGGAGTCGGACATGTGCTCAGTCTCTCTCCACGCCCGCAAGATCGCTTTGGTCGACAATGGCCCACACGCCGCTACCTGTTCAGCAATTGCGTTAGCGGTCTC
>SHUY01000092.1 GCA_009694435.1 Acidimicrobiia bacterium
GCTTAGTCCCCGAACGGGACTTGGCTTGGCGAGTCTCGTAATCACTCTCCCACCCTTTGGGGTGGTGTCCAGTGCGGCCGTCGCGCGCGGCACGAGCCCGTGCTCGAGTGGAGTTTTTACCCATGTCTCCCCCAGTGCGCCGCCGCCTAATCGCCGCGGTATCTACGGAACATAGCCTTATTGGCTCCAATATGGAACCGGCGTGGGACACCGAAAATATAAGGGTGGGGCCGAGGAAACAGTCTAAAAGTGCTGAGTTAACGGCGAGGCAAAGGCTGCCAGTTGGGTAACTCGCCCCGAGCGGCCGAGCCTCGGCTCACCTTGATCACCCCTTTACCGCTGGGTTTTACGGTGTAAAGCAAAGATTCGCCCGAGCGAGTGGATCGAAACACAATCCGGGTGGCGTCAGGTGACCACGCGGGCTCAATGTTTTGTCCAGTCGTGGCCGTAATCATGGTGGGTCGATCGCCATCAACCGACATTGTCCAGATCTGGTCGCGGCCACTGCGATCGCTAACAAAAGCAATAGCCGTTCCATCAGGCGAGAAGGACGCGTAAGAACTATTAGTACCGGCATCGTTACTTATGTTGGTCAACCCGGTGCCGTCAGCGCTAATCACATACAGATCAGTACTCGCCGTTGCGCCCGGATCGCTATTAGTAAAAGCGATCTTGGTGCCATCAGGCGAGAAGGACGGCTGTACCCCGCCCGCAAAAAGATTGGCGGCTTTAGTGCCGTCGGCGTTCATCGTCCATAACTGCAGGCCACCGTTACGAAACGATACGAACACCAACCGTTTGCCGTCGGGCGACCAGTTGGGCTGAGCGTCGGCATCGGGGCTATTAGTGATGTTGACGGCCTTGGTGCCATTGGCGTTAGCTACATAGATCTCATCGTTGCCGTCGCGGTTAGAAGTAAAGGCGATCTTCTTTCCGTTAGGCGACCACACCGCTTGGCCTTCCGCTCCGGTAGTTGTGCGAGTGATCTGGCGCACATTGGCGCCGGTGGACGAGGCGGTAAATAACTCATAGTTGCCGGTTTGATTAGACGAATAAACGATGCGCCCATTGGCCCCAGGGTAAGCCGAGGCGTGAGCAGGAAACGTCGGAATGATCGCGCTGGCGACGATAACGCCGGAAGCGACAAAATAGCGAAGAAATTTGGTAGTAACCACTCCTTCTACGCTAGTGCCCCGATAAGCATTTTGGTGACCGACAAGCCCCCAGTAGGGAAATTTGTTACGGTGACAGTGGAATCATTTACTCGCTAACCACGAAAAGGACAATCATGCCCCGACTATTTAGACGAGCCGCCCGAACCGCAGTAGTAGCCGGTGTGGTAGTAAACCGTCGAGACCGCAAACAAGCTGAGCAAAACGCTCAGAGTGCTCCAGCCCCGGCTGCTGCTAGCGATGGTGACGTAACTGACGAACTAACCAAGCTCGCTTCACTTCACTCCGACGGAGTTCTAACCGACGAAGAGTTTGCTGCGGCAAAAGCAAAACTTCTCGCTTAAATACTCACTGACCGTCACTAAGGCGGTCGTGCTCTTCACTGACAACACGGGCCATAACCCGAGCCGCCTCTGGGCACTCGTGGGGAACATTCCCAAAGAACCAGTCGGGAAGAAATCGATCGGCCAGCGGTGCGGCCAATAACTCGGCGCGTACATGTACGGGGACACCTTTAGGATAAATAAATTCTGGAATTGGGTCGGGGGCGGCATAATAAGCCACCGCTTTTACCATCTCGGTGGTTACCCGCGCCTCGAGGTGCTGCTGAAATAGATTTTGTATGCGATTGGAAATATCCGCCTGACCAACTGCGGTGGCGGTGTAATTCTTTACGAACCCTTCGACGCTGTTCTGATTTGCATCAATGACCATATTGGCGCGCAACTCTTCGGCCCACCAATCAATAGCAGCACCAGGGCGCTCGGTAGATAGCCCGCGGGGATTCCCACTGCGGCGGCTTGGCGCTCGTATTCAACCCAGTAACTAGCGAATATTTGGTCGCGTGATTTAAGCACGTCCTTGTGAGAACGGTGAGAATGCATGAGAGCCTGCTGGGAAGCGGTGGTGCGGAACCCACCAACCAACGACGCACTAAGCAGGTTTGGCTCAGTGGCCGAAACCGGGCTGCCGTCTTCCATGGTGCTAGTGAGATGGGTGTGGATTGCCCAAAGTGAATTGGCGGCCTTTAGAGCAGTGGGAGAATCGCCAAACTCGATTTGGTCAAGAAGGTTAAGCGTATCGTCGGTGCGGCGAAGTGGGTCACGGCCCGATATAGATTTTGCCGCCATAATTTGAGCAATTCGATGGTGGAAAGAATTTATATAAGCCCCCGCAAGAATCGCCACCGCGTGAGTGCGGTTCCTTGTCTTAATGATTTCGCCCTGTGGATCCCAAATACCGTGCTCGGGGTCAATGTACTGCTCAAACTCATCTTGGGTAGGAAGCTTTTTCATTTAATGAAATCTAAAGGTTTAGGACCTAACAGTCAATGTCCCAGGCTGCAGTCACAATGACAGTGTGATGTTCCTTGAGCCCTACGACACTGTTAAATAAATTTTGTACTTAACTAGCAATCTCAATTTGACAGAAGTTTAAAAGTGTGGCATTGTTTAGTTATAAGCCGTTGAGCTCTAATTAGCAGCTTCCGGATTTCAAATACAAAATTTAGTTTTAGTTGTCATGTCCAAATCAAGATAGGGAGAAAATGAACAAGTTTCGACGCGTCAAAAAAGGCTTGGCGACCCCAGCAAGTTGTAGGGGCTTGCTGGGGCACCGCCGACTTGACAAGTCGAAGCCCCTAATCGATTCATTGTCAGAGGAGGCGTAATGAACGAATCTCGTTATTACTTTGCTTACGGGTCAAACCTTAATTGTAGCCAAATGCAAAATCGATGCCCCCAGGCGGTCCGAGTTGGGCGCGCCCGACTTGACGGTTATCAATTTATGATCAACCGTCAGCATCACGCCACGGTTATTGCCCAACCCGAACATGTGGTCTGGGGCGGGCTTTGGTTGCTGGCACCGAGCGACGAGGAAAGCCTTGACCGATACGAAGGGGTAATAGGTGGTTTTTACACCAAAGCCGAGGTAGCCGTAATCGCCATGAGCGAGATTACCAAAGCGTTAATTTACTTTGCCGCCGACTCTGGCTCAGGTTATCCAAACGCTGACTATCTCAAAAATATTCTTATTGGCGCTAAAGAGTTTGGTCTTCCTGACTATTACTTAAATGATCTCGCCGCCAGCGCGCGACGAGCTGCCTAAAGGAGGAAATATGAATTACTCACTTGCAAGTGAAGTTGCGAGCCTAGATCAGATAAAACAATACCATGTCGACTTCATTAAAGAAATGCTCCTTGACTGTGGAATTTGGCTTGACCGATCCCGCCACGAAGTATTGGCCATGGGTCTTATCGTCCGCGAGATTTTGCTTAGAAATCTCTACTTCGCCGAAAGCGAACCAGATCAAGGAATGCAAGCGTTAAAAAATACTTACGACATGATCAGCGACTTCCTTGACACTTACGAAAATGCCGTAACCAAAGAAACTGTGAGGAATGAAGCAATGGGCGGTTGTTTGTATTTTTTAGACTACTACCCGTCTGAATTTTTAGGAGAAATGGTATGACAATCAGTGCTACCGATCGGGCCGTTTTAGGGACTTGGGAAGACCGCGAAGAAGATTTCGCGGCTGCCCAATACAGTGGAAAATTTAGAGACGCCCCGGAAATCGTAATTGGCGAAGAAACTGGGCTAGTTCTTAGTGCGGTTCACGGCGTCAAGCATAAACGCCGAGGCGAAATTAAAGAAGAAGATGAAGGTACCGGTGGGCTGTGTTCAGCTCTCGGTTACGTTCTTGGCCTGACCACGGCGATTGTCCACGACGGTGAGCTGGCTAACGACGCCAACTCAGATCCCGACCACCCCATCAAGACTGATTTGGCGAACCTCTCTTTGCCCGCCAATGGCGGTGTACTGGTTGACCTGCACGGAATGAGTGTTCGGCGTAAGAAGAGTGGCCAATGGAGCGAGCACGGTCAAGACATCGTTATTGGCCTAGGTAAAGATCTAGGTAACAGTCGAGCGGTGGGCGAATTATTACGCGACGCTTTTATTGAACAGGGCTTGGTGGTCGATTTTGGTGGTGACATAACTACTTGGCGAGCGCAAGGAACCGGGACCATGACTATGTGGGCACAAAATCGAGGCTGCAGTGCAGTGCAAATAGAAATCCTCGATCGGTTTCGCCAAGAAAAATCTGATCGCCAAGAAAAGATCCGCCTAGTGCATTCATTGATTAACGGACTTCGAGCCGTGCGAAAAATGTCGTGCTGATAGTGCGAGATGCATGCATACCCGCCAACAGCACTGAAAGGAATCACCATGGAAGAAGTATTCGTTCGACTCGATAAATTAACTGCTGAGGTAGAGGCTGGGAATATCGGCACCCATGAGCTTTGGGGCGGTGCTGACGTAGGAGTAATACTTGAGCCGTTAGAAAATCCGTGGGAAAGTTTTTACCCTGAGCCCCGCTGGGTAGTAAGCCCAGACGCACTAGAAATAAGTTGGCTTTTCTTCACGATCTACTGGGATGTGTTTCCGGGTTATCTAAATGCCGGCAACAAGTATGAATTCGTTGGCCGTATGGCTAACGCCGCACTCCGCTATCAAGCTCAAGTGGATGGAGATGAGGTACTCGAAGATCTCCTTCTGGCCGTGATCATGGAAGCGCGAGTAATGGCAAGTCAGATGGACCGCTACGGGAACATTCCCTTTTTAGACGTTGCCCTCGGAAACACGATCCACGACGATCTAGTACAAACCCGACGAAAAAACTAGAAACGACAAGGAAATTCACGCCATGAACAATATTGAGCCTAAAGACTGGGCCGACTACCAATCGGCCGGCTTTAGTTATTCGCCTCGTTCGGGGGTTCGTCACTACATCGAGCCCGATCCGAGTGGTCAGACCGCAGGAGTGTTCCCCTTTGCCCAACCCGCGGGTTTTGTTACCGCCCACAACCCCA
>SHUY01000093.1 GCA_009694435.1 Acidimicrobiia bacterium
CCGGAAGTGGCTACGGCTAAAACTAAAAGACCGGCGGCAATGACATCGTTTCTCTGGGTTCGCCCAGTAGTTCGTATCAGCAAAAGTGCACCGACGCCAAATAAAAGTGGTCCAAATAATTGCCACTGGAATGCCCAAGTGAGGTTTTCCCACCCCCCCGCCCCAGTAACGGCGAAAATTGCTATCGCGGCCACCGCAGTCCAGGCTTGGGTCCCAACTCGCAATAACAATCGCCATAGAAAATGACACAGGGTTAGATGAAACGCGAAAAGCACAACTAGATAGGGTGCGTAGGTTCGTACGCCAAATAACTTGAATAGCACTCGATACCCCAACACCACAGTGGCCGACCAGTGTTCGTTGTGGCCAGCAAAAATATTCAGGGCATCACCAGTAGGGCGAATACTCCGATCGGTTAAAAAACTCCATTCGTCGGCAATAAACCACTGATTGCGGTTGATCCACGCGAGAATTAGTGCGGCTAAGACCAAACTCAACCAGTGGACTCGTTTTGGCGTTATTTTCTTTGCCCACTCTGAATAATCGTGATTTGAAGTAGTTATTTTTTGGGGTGGCTCAGTAGATGTCATTAGCCCAATTCTCCGATAAGTTATTTAGCACGCAGTTATTAGGTTACGAAATATTTGGCTTCAGGGTGGGGGACGATAATCGCCGAAGTGGATTGCTCGGGGTCGAGTTGGAATTCTTCGCTTAAGTTCACGCCAATACTGGCCAAGTCGAGTAGGTCGTCGAGTTTGGTTTGTTCTTCAAGGTTGGGGCACGCGGGGTAGCCCCAGGAGTAACGCGAGCCTCGGTATTGCTGGCGGAAAAGCCCCTGTACCGATGGCCCGTCTTCGTGAGCAAAGCCCCACTCTTCACGGATTCGTCGGTGCCAGTATTCGGCTAAAGCCTCGGTCATCTCCACTGATAGCCCGTGAAGCATCAAGTATTCGTGGTAGCGATCGGCGGCAAATAGTTCGCGTTCGGCTTCGGTTGCTCGAGAACCCATAGTCGCAACATGAAAAGCTGCGTAGTCGGGCTCGTTGGCTCGAAAGAAATCGCTGATACACAGGTGACGCTCAGATCGTTGGCGAGGAAATTGAAACCGCAAGCGTTCAGTACGGCGTTCATCGTCAGTCCAGACGACGAGGTCGTTACCTTCAGAATTAACGGGGAAGTAGCCCCAAGCAACCGCGGGTATTAGTAGGTCAGCCGCTTGAACCTTGGCTAGTTCTTCGCGCAACTGGGGCCGCAGACGATCTTTGAAGTCGGTGTCAGTTTCAGAAATTGTTTTGTCGGGGCGGAATTGCCACTGATTGCGAAAGAGAGCAGTTTCGTTTATGTAAGTGGCGATGTCATCAATAGCGATACCTTTGGCCACTCGGGGGCCGAGGAACGGAGGGGCGAACACCGGCGCGTCGGTGGCAACGTCTGATCGAGTGGTGCTGGTCGCCAGTTCTTCTTCGGCGCTCATCTCTTGGGCGGGTGCTCGCTTGGGCAGATCACGACCGCCCAAGGCACGCCCAAAGTCGGGACTTAAAGTTCCGTTGCGCTTGCCGTCCATGAGTTCGTCCATGGTGCGCAATCCCTCGAAAGCATCTTTCCCGTAGAACACCCGGCCCAAGTAAACCTTTCTCAGATCTCGTTCGACATAAGTTCGGGTAAGCGCCGCACCACCGAGAATGACGGGAAACTCTGAGAGCCCCAACTCGTTCATTTCTTGAAGATTTTCTCGCATGATGATGGTGCTTTTCACTAATAGCCCGCTCATGCCGACGGCATCGGCGTTCACCTCACGGGCTTTGTCGACAAAAACTTGCAAGGAGGCTTTGATGCCAATGTTGTGTACTTCGTAGCCATTGTTGGTGAGGATAATGTCGACCAAGTTTTTACCAATGTCGTGTACATCGCCTTTGACTGTTCCGATAACGATGCGACCCTTACCGCCGCTATCAGTTTTTTCTAGGTAGGGCTCAAGATGAGCAACTGCGAGTTTCATAGTCTCAGCGCTCTGGAGAACAAAGGGAAGTTGCATTTCGCCGGAGCCAAAAAGTTCGCCCACAACCTTCATGCCTTCCAGTAAAACATCATTAATTATTTGGAGAGCGGGCATCGATTCTCGTTGTTCATCGAGGTCAACTTCGATGCCGTCACGCTCACCATCGATGATTCGGTACTTGAGGCGCTCACCTACTGTCCAGTCTGAGCGGTCTTCTTGTTCGAGAGCGCTGATGTCAACATCGGTAAAAGCCTCCATGAGTTTGTGGAGTGGGTCGTAATCGTCGCGGCGGCGGTCGTAGATGAGGTCGAGGGCCATCGCGCGAATATTTTCGTCGATTTTATGCATCGGGATGATGCGAGCGGCGTGGACGATGGCGGCGTCGAGGCCGGCCTCGGTGCACTCGTGAAGAAATACGCTATTGAGTACATGGCGCAGAGCAGGTTTTAGACCAAAACTCACATTTGATAACCCGAGCACGGTTGAGGCACCGGGCAGCTCGGATTTAATGAGCTTGATGGCTTCGATGGTTTCTACCGCGTCGGCCCGCAAGTCTTCTTGGCCCGAACCCAGAGGGAAGGTGAGGGTGTCAAAAATTAAGTCGGTGGGCTCAATGCCGTAGTGGTTAATGGCAAGGTCGTAAATGCGTCGGCAAACCCTGAGTTTCCATTCGGCGGTGCGGGCCTGGCCCTCTTCGTCAATGGCTAAACAAATCACTGCGGCGCCATACTCGCGCGCGAGAGTGAATACTCGGTCGAGACGGGACCCCGGTTCTTGACCGTCTTCTAAGTTGGCTGAGTTGAGGATGGCCTTGCCACCACAGTGCGCGAGCCCTGCTTCCATAACTTCTGGCTCGGTGGAATCGAGCACGAGGGGCAGCGGAGCTTGGGTGGCGAAGCGACTGACAATTTCGTTCATGTCGACAATGCCGTCCCGTCCGACGTAGTCAACGCAAACATCGATGACATGAGCACTTTCGCGCACCTGGTCTTTGGCCATTTGTACGCAAGTGTCCCAGTCGCTCTCGAGCATGGCTTCGCGGAACTTGCGGGATCCGTTGGCGTTAGTGCGTTCACCAATAAGCAAGACGGAGTTGTCTTGGCGAAAAGGAACATGGGTGTAAACCGAGGAGGCACCAGGTTCGAAGTCGGGTTGGCGAGGTGCGGCTGCTCGACCATCGCCAATGCGGTCGACGACGGCTTTTAGATGCGCGGGGGTAGTGCCGCAACAACCGCCGACGATATTGATTCCGAACTCGCTGACGTTGCGTTCGTGGGCCTCGGCGAGTTGATCGGGGGTGAGGTCGTAGTGGGTATGGCCATCAACAATTGAAGGTAATCCCGCATTGGGTAAGCACGACAGATAGGTCCGAGAATGTTGGTTGAGGTACCGAAGGTGTTCAACCATTTCGCTCGGGCCAGTAGCGCAGTTGAGACCAATTACATCGGGGCGCATGGCCTCAAGAGTGGTAAGCGCAGCACCGATTTCAGAGCCAATAAGCATTCGTCCTGTGGTTTCGATTGTCACTTGCACCATTATGGGAACAGTTATTCCGGTGCTGGCCATAGAGCGTCGAGCGGCCACGATGGCAGCTTTACCTTGGAGTAGATCTTGCACGGTTTCGATAAGGATGACATCGGCCCCGCCTTCGAGGAGGCCCTCCATTTGCGGTATATATGCGTCGCGTAAATCGGCAAAGTCGATATGACCGAGTGAAGGCAATTTAGTTCCGGGACCAACTGAGCCGATCACCCATCGAGGACGATCGGGAGTGGAATGACCTGCGGCCACTTCTTTGGCCAGCCGCGCGGCATCACGATTTAAATCACGAGTAACTTCGCTGATGTTGTATTCGGCTAATACGATCGGGAAAGCGCCGAAGGTGGCGGTCTCGATGGCATCAACCCCAGCCTGCAAAAACTCGTCGTGCATGGTAGTAATTAAGTCGGGGCGAGTGAAAACTAAATTCTCGTTGCAGCCTTCTAACTCGGCTCCACCAAAGTCGGCGTCGGTGAGGGGCTGATCTTGTACCCAAGTACCGAACGCGCCGTCGAATACTAAGACTCGATTTTGGAGTGCTTCAAGAAAAGCCGACATCAGTTACAGGCTACTGATAAAACGTTAGGAAGAACGAGGCAGTATTGGCGCGTCGCGGCCAGTGCCGGCCTTGTCGTCACCACTCTTTTCTTCGTGATACTCCTCCTCAACATTTACCGCCCAAATATCGTGGTGGGTGCCGTCGACGATGTTTTCTACCGTGAGCATGGCGGTATACATGGAGTGATCTTGATTGTTGTATTTGTGCATTCCGTTGCGTCCTACGGGGTGGACATTGGGCATGTTTTGGGTTAGCCAAGTGCGGATGGTCTCGACATTGGCTTGGTAGTCGATGTCATAAACGGGATAGGCCTTGGGCATGCGGACCACGAAACCCGCCTCTACTCGAGTGGGATCGGCTAATCCCAAAGTGGCGATTTCACGCTTGGCGAGTTCGATGAGGTCATCGTCGGGCATTACCCAAAGGTCGTCGCCGATGGAGACAAAGTATTCAAGCCCTAAACAAGTGCGCCCTTCTTTGACTAAGTAGGGCGACCACGAGCCAAAGTTTTGTATTCGCCCTACTCGTACTTCGGGTGCGTGGATATAAATCCAGTTATCGGGGAAGGCGAACTCTTGGGGCACCACGATGGCCACGGTGAGAAAGTCGCGATGCTTGAGGCCGGCCGCGGCGGCGAGCACTTCGGGGGGAGCGGGGGGATTAATAACGGCCAAGAGTTCGTTGATGGGCATGGTGGAGATGATGTGGTCACACGGGTATTGCTGGCTCCCGTGAGCGTCGCGCACACTGACGCTTTTTGCTCCTTGATCGCCGCGAGTGATGCTTTCCACTCTTGTTGTCAGCGTTACCGTGCTGCCCTGATCGCGCACTAGTTCGGTGCAGCGCTCCCACATCATTCCGGGTCCGTATTTGGGGTACTGGAATTCTTCGATGAGACTGGCGATATCTTTTTGGTTGCGGCGAGGCAACAG
>SHUY01000019.1 GCA_009694435.1 Acidimicrobiia bacterium
TTTTGGCTTCACCCGCTCCGACAAGCATAAAAACCACTTGCGCGTAGGCGGTGCGAATGATGGCTCGTTTTGATAGCAACCCCTCGCGGTAGAGCGGCCGGCCAAAGGCCAATATCGAACTCTTGGCGATGATGGTTTTGTCAAGATCGAAAAATGCTGCTGCCCGCATTGTGGTCACGGTAACTGAGAATAGACATCGGTTATCGGACGCTGCGCCACCGCCAGAAGTCTACGGCTTATTCGAAAAGAAGGGGACTCGATGTTGCTTACGCTTTGGTCACCAAAAGGAGGTTCGGGCACTTCGGTCACCGCCGCCGCGTGTGCTTTGGTCTTGGCTCGACGCTCGGCGGGTGCTCGTTTAGCTGACCTGGCGGGCGATCTTCCAGCAATATTTGGTTTGGCTTCCGATCCCGAAACGGGACTCGCCGACTGGCTGATGGCGGGCGCTGATGCTCCCGTCGACGCATTGGCCCGTTTAGCTGTAGTGGCTGCTCCCGGAGTGGCGCTGGCACCGTGGGGTGGATCGACTATCACAGAAACTCCGACCCACGAATCGGGGGCGGTGCTCGCCGCCGCTCTGCTCGATAGTACGGTGCCGACAGTAGTTGATGTCGGTTCCGCGCCAAGCCCCGCCGCCCGAGCCGTACTTGAAGCGTCTAACGCTTCGGTTTTAGTAGTGCGGGGTTGCTATCTCGCTTTGCGGCGCGCGGTGCACAACTCGCTACTGGATGCTTCCACCGGGATAGTTCTAATTGAAGAACCAGGCCGAGCTTTGGGAGCAACCGAAGTCGCCGATGTACTGGGTCGACCGGTATTAGCGCGTATCCCAGTGCGGGCCACTATCGCTCGAGCAGTCGATGCCGGAGTTATCTCTAGTCGTCTGCCGGATGCCCTGGCCCGCCCCGCGACAAGATTATTAGAACGAATCGAGTTTCTGGCCGAAAACTCTGGTGCCGAAGTATGAGCCAAGACATTAAACGGCGAATTCACGAAAGACTTATCGACACCCCCGAACTAGCCGGCGATAATCGTGCCGATCTGCGTTCCCACTTAGCTGAATTCATACGTAACGAAGAACCACTGCTTAACTCCACAAAATTTGAGCAGTTGCTCGGCGAATTAACTGACGAAGTAGCGGGGCTCGGCCCGCTAGAGCCATTTTTGTCCGACCCCGCAGTCACCGAAGTAATGATCAATGGACCTGGGCAGTCGTTTATTGAGCGAGAGGGAAAACTTATTTCTGTCTCTATTGAAATTGACGGGGTGAGTATTTTGCGTCTGGTCGAACGCATCGTCGGACCACTGGGGTTGCGACTTGACCGCTCTTCCCCAATCGTTGACGCGCGCTTACCCGACGGCTCTCGCTTGCATGCGGTTATCGCACCTATTGCCCTCGACGGGCCTTACGTGACGATCAGGCGTTTTGGGTCCCGAGCGGTAGCGCTTGCGGAGTTTGGGCTTGATGAATCGGCTGCGGCTTTTCTTGATTGGGCAGTTAGGGCCGGGTGGAATTTATTAGTCGCGGGAGCGACCAGCGCGGGCAAGACCACTTTGCTCAATGCTCTTTCGGCGGCGATTCCTGCCCACGAAAGAGTTGTAACGATTGAAGAAACGGCCGAACTGCGTTTGGCTCAGCCCCACGTAGTCCGCCTTGAGGCTCGTCCCGCCAACGCCGAAGGAGCGGGTGGGGTGTCGCTGCGGGATCTGGTGCGAGCTTCGCTGCGTATGCGCCCCGACCGCATCGTGGTCGGCGAAGTACGAGGCGGTGAAGCACTGGACATGTTGCAAGCCCTCAATACGGGTCATGACGGTTCGCTAACCACGGTTCACGCCAACGGCACGGCCGAAGCGCTAACTCGCATCGAGACCTTGGTTCTCTTGGCCGACGTGGGGTTACCCCTTCCGGCGGTGCGAGCGCAGATTTTTTCGGCCATTGACGCAGTTATTTTTGTCCGCCGTAGTGCTCACGGCGCTCGAAGAGTCGAAGAGATCGCTGAACTTCGCCGTAGCCCTGATGGTTCCGATGCGGCGCCGATTTTTTCTCGAATAAACGGCTCGCTGCAGTTAGTCGGTTCTCCTATTCGGCCTCCGAGATGCCTGAGCGCAGGCCCTTGGTCGTCAGAAAATTTAATCGGCAATAGTTTTTCGGACCAAGCGACCTAGTGGAAACCGTTCTGATTATTTTTGCGGCGCTAGGAGCAGTAATTATTTTAGTACGCGCCGCTACTCGGGCATCGTCTGCGGCGCACTTGCGCAAGTTGACTCCGAAGCCTAAGTGGCGGTTGCCCAGTTTTTTACGCTCGGCGATTTCGGTGCAGTTAGTAAGGTCTGGGATTTTGGTCGAGCCTGAAGGCGCGTGCGAAGTAGCGGGGGCAGTCGTAGCAGCGATTATTGGGTTCACTTTGACCGTAGCGCCCGGTCTTCTTATTCCGGCATTAGTAATCGCCGGGGTTATCGCCTTAGTCGGGCTACGGATTTCTCGCGCTCAAGCCGAACAGAAATTCGTCGCTTTGCTCCCAGTTTTCCTCGACCAAGTGGCCGCCGCTTTGCGAGGGGGCGCCACTGTGAGCGACGCTCTGGGTTCAGTGACAATGGCCGGCGCTTTAGGCCAAGACCTCGACCGAGTCAGTTCCCGGGTGGCTCTCGGGGTTGGGCTGGGGGAGGCTTTGTCGGTATGGCCTTTAGAGCACTCTCGGCCCGAGGTGCGGGCCGCCGCCGGGGCGTTGGCGGTGGCGGCCACATTAGGCGGGCGCAGCGCCGACGCCCTAAGCGGGCTGGCCCAGTCGCTCCGGGAGCGCAACGGGGCGCGCGCCGAAGCTCACGCCCTGTCCGCCCAAGGACGGTTTTCTGCTCTAGTGGTTGGCGGCGCTCCGCTGGGTTATCTCGCGTTTAGCGCAATAACCGACCCGGGTTCAGTCGGTTTATTGACCGATACCAGTACTGGCCGTATCTGTTTAGTGGTGGGCTTAACCCTAGAAGGATTAGGGGCGTTGTGGATGCGGCGCATTGTCCGAGCGGGTTCGACCGAGTGATCAACTCAATTAATAATTTGTTGCTTCTCGTTCTCGGCTTGGCGTGGATAATTTTATTGTCGGTCCCAGTTTTAGTACGAGCCGCTCGCTACGACACATCGATGCGCACGAAAAAACTCAGAAGCAACTCTCATTCTCAACTTGGTTCAGTTAAAAGTTTAGCCAATAAAATTATTAAGCAGTTGAATCGCTTAGTACCTTTGTCGGTACGGCGAGTAGTTAGCGGTTTAGCGAATCGCCGGCGGAAAAAAATACTAAACCAAGTAGCCGAAGCAGAATTGCCGGTCACTATTGATTTACTTACGGTGGCGATTAGCGCAGGCTGCACTCCTTATTTGGCCGTTGAATCGGCCGCCCGGTGGGCGCCGGCCCGAATGACTGCACAATTAAACGAAGTCCGTCGAGCGTGCTCTCTGGGGTGGGGGTTTAGTCGGGCGCTCAACGACTGGGCGCAAGAAGTTCCACCGGTAAAGGGGCTAGTCGAAGCATTGTTGGCGTCAGAGCAAACCGGCGCCCCCGTGCTTGAAGCCTTGGCCCGGTTGGCCACCGAAGAGCGAGCCACCGCCCGCCGAAAAGCAGAAACTCAGGCTCGCACAGTGCCGGTTCGGCTCTTATTCCCTCTTATTTTTTTAGTACTACCGGCCTTCGGTCTTCTCACGGTAGTCCCGGCGCTATTGGCCGGTCTTACTCATACCTAAAAATTGTTGGCGCGAGCCAACTTAAACGAATTCGTGAATGTCAGTTGGCGTTCATTAACAACCAAGGAGGTAATTAGTTATGAGTTCAGTAAAATACCAAATTCGGCTGCGGTGGTATAAATATTTTAATTCAAACTTTTTAAACGCCGATCGGTTTGTTGACGACGGGCAAACTACCGCAGAATACGCCTTAGTGATTTTGGGTGCTGCCGCGATTGCTACCCTCTTGATTAGCTGGGCGAGTGGGAGTGGGGGAATAACTAAATTATTTGACAGTGTTATTTCAAAAATTATTCCGTGACCAAAAGCCAATGCTCTTCTTTATCGCGTACTAATAAAAAAAGTGAAAAAGATCAAGGTCAAGCTACGGTTGAGTTCGCTTTGTTACTCCCCGTATTGGTTTTGGCATTACTGGCAGTCATCCAAGTGGCTTTAGTAGTGCGCGACGAAGTAGCAGTAATCCACGCCACGCGTGAGGCGGCCCGAGCGGTAAGTGTTGACCCCGACCCCGCCAGTGCCCGGCGAGCCGCTCATCGCACTTTGGGTGGGGCAACGGTTCGAGTCGGGCCTCGTCCCGCCGTAGGTGAATCGATAACTGTTTTTGTGGAGTACAAATCAGTTACCGACTTGCCCTTAGTGGGCGTGCTCTTTCCTGACCCCACGCTGCGGGCGCAGGTGTCGATGCGAGTGGAGCGGTGAATAGGCGTTGGGTGAAAGTAAAGGCGAAGAGGGGTTTTTCTTCCGCCGACGATTCGGGATCGGCCACCATTGCCATGCTCGCGGTATTGGTGGTGGGGATGCTGGCGGTTATCGGAGTCGCCCGGATGGGTTCGGCGGCCACCGCTAAGGCTCGAGCGGACGCCGCCGCGGACGCCGTGGCGCTAGCGGGGGCGGATCAAATCGCGCTGGGGAAAGACCAAGGCTTGGCTCGACGAGCGGCGCAAGAGACCGCGCGTGATAACGGTGCGAGATTTATTTCGGGGCGGTTTTCCGAAACTTTTGTCACCGTTCGAGTAGGAATTCAAACTTTAGGTATCGAAGCGATTGGCCAGGCCCGAGCCGAGGTAAGAACTGAGTGCCGGCTTGGTTGCCCTAGAGATTAGAACCGCACAAATTCTTAGTGATTTTGTAAAGTGGCATCGTCGGCAAAGTCGGAAAATAATTCACTCGCTCCCGCGCCCACCGAAAGGTTCGTTCCACTTCCACCCCCAACCGGAATCGTTAGGTTCTTAATCACGGTGGGGTCAACGGTGAGGGCAAACCGGCCGAGCCGGTAAATCTCGGACAGAGAAAGGTTTTGTGTCGTTACGTGACGAGCCAGTGTGGCCGCAAGTTTGAGGGTTCCGGTGTCGCCGGGGTTTTGGGCTCGCAAGGTCGCCAGTGCGGCGATAATAAGGCGGGCCTGATTAGCCGAACGCGTTACGTCGCCGGTGGTTTCGAAGTCGTAACGATCGCGAGAAAACGCTAAGGCTTGTGATCCGTTAAATTTTTGTGGGCCCGGCTCAAAAAATGCACCCGTATTATCGTCGTTCCACTTGCCGTCGCCTTCAGTTACAGGGGGAACGTCAATGTCGATTCCGCCAATTTCGTCAACCATGGCCATAAACCCAGTGAAGTTAGTGGTTATGGCGTATTTAATTTCGATGCCCATCATGCGATTGAGTTGTTCAACCATGGCCGGAAGCCCGCCGTTGGAGTTGAAAGCATTGATTTTCCCTCCCCCCGGTGCCTCGGTATCACGAGGCACATTGAGTATTGAGGCTTGGCCGGTCGCGGGGTTAACGCCTACGACATGAATAGCATCGCCGAGACCAGTGTCTTCGGAGATGCTGCGCGAGTCGTTACCCAGCACAAGGGTAAAAAATGGTTGATCGGGCGCACCGATGAACTCCGAGTCGCCCACTTTGGTGATTGAAAACCATGTCGCGCCGCGGGCGACAGTGGGTGAGCCGAGGACCAACCATCCCGCACTCAAAATGCTGGCGATGACAACACCCGAGAGGGGAATAGTCACCAATAGTCGCAACGCAATGCGTAGACGCATTATTTACCTGAACTTTCTTTTGCGCCAGTAGTGGTGGGGGCAACCGATGTTCCGGGTCCGCGGCGGTCGGTGGTTAGAGTCCAGCCGGTTATTTTCCAGATTCCGCTGGCGTCGGGGGCGAGCACAAAAGTCCCGACGCGCGTAACCCCAATAACACCCTTTTCGGTGCGAGCTTTGGCAGTCAACTTAACGTCGGCACTGACCAAAATCGTGTTGCCCGACGCGTCGGCGAGCCCAGTTAGAGGAATCGGTGGCGAAGAAACGTCTATCTTCCCTACCGCTCGGGGGAGTCCTTCGTCGAGCACGACGGCGCGGTCCGGGCCACTTAGTCGAGCTAGAGCGGGGGCATCAAAAACATTGGCTAAAGCAGCCGAAGCAGGCTTGCCTTTGCGCAGGGGCGTGACCATGGCGCTTTCGGCGTACGCCCCCAGAGTGGTCATGACCGCAGCGCTCACATCGGGCGAGAATGTCCCGCCGGAAAAACTAACGGTGTTCATTGCCGTCGGTCCGGCCGTGAGGTTGACCGATTCGCTCGCGCTATAGGTCGGCCCAGCTGAGTCACCCGTCAATCCCAGGAGCAGGTACACCCCCAAGCCAATGATGGGGCCGATTACGACCACCATGATTATCAAGCCCCGACGGGACGATTTTTTTCTTCCCGGCCGAGCAGTGCGAGCGGGCGAAGATCGATTAGCCATTCACCCCACCCTAGAACGGGTTAGCACTAAAAAATCGGCACGCTACGCTACGGTGTGGCCACTAAAAATCGCCTTCAGCGTTTAACCGAATCGACGGGCGATCGCGATCGTAGTGGGCTAATCGATTTTTGCGATCGTAGTGGCCTAGTTCCAATATCTGAAGTTGAGTTGCGCAAGTCAGTGCGCACTGGGGGAGAGGTTGGTTCAGTGCGCATGGTTCCGTTAGCGGGAGTACCTTCGCTTGAAGCCACCATCAACGACGGGCGCGGAACAATTACCGCAGTATTTTTTGGTCGAGGCCGTATAGCGGGCATCACTCCGGGTCGGCGAGTGATTGTTGAAGGGGTAGCCGCTAAACGTGGCAATCAGATTTTGCTGTTCAATCCGACCTATCAGTTATTGCCTTAATCTGATTTTCCCGTCAGCAGACGCCGTAGGTCGTCGTATGATTGATCGGTAACGAGGGCCAAGATTTCGTCATCCACCTCTAACACGCTTCCCGCTTTAGGGTGTTGCACGTGATCGCCGCGCACGATGGCCACCAAAGTGATGTCGGCCGGGGCTTTTAACTCACTTACAGTTTTGTTGACTGCGGGAGAGTCTTCGGCCAGTGTGCACTCCACTAAGCGAACACGTCCGCCTTCAAACTTGAAAATCTCAATTAGACGACCAACGGAAACGGCTTCTTCGACCAAAGCCGTCAGCAGATGAGGGGTTGAAACCGCTTGGTCTACTCCCCAAGCTTCGTTAAACATCCATTCATTTTTAGGATGGTTGACGCGCGCGATTATTTGCGGAATCGCGAATTCAGTTTTAGCGAGAAGCGACACGACTAGGTTGTCTTCATCGTCTCCGGTAGCCGCAACTAGAACATCGTAGGTATCAAGTTTGGCTTTGCGCAGGCTAGAGACCTCGCAAGCATCACCGATGAACCAAGTAACCCCGGGGTCGGTTTTGGATTTATTTTGCACCGTTAGCGACTGCTCAATGAGAAGAACGTCATGGCCCGCGTCAACGAGATCGTTGGCAATATAGATTCCCACTGCGCCCGCTCCGGCCACGGCAATACGCATTACGACTCCGGTCCTTGGTCTAGCAACGCTTGTAATTGCGTTTTACTATCTTTTTCGACCATAAAGTGCAAGACGTCACCTTCTTGCCCAACGACTTTGGCATCGGTGATCGTGGCCTTCCCGAAGCGGGTGATTGCGGTTAGCCAAAAATGTCCCCCCTCATTTAGTGGGGCTAATTTTTTCCCCTGCCATGAAGTAGGTATCGGTAATTCGATCAGGCTGATTGCGCCCGTGGTATCGACCCACGAGTGGGCGATATCGTCGGCGGGAAGTAAACGCCGCAAAACTTGGTCGGTAGTCCAAGTGACGGTCGCTACGGTGGGTATCCCGAGCCGCTCATAGATGAGCGCTCGGCGGGGGTCGTAGATGCGGGCGACCACGCGCTCGATTCCGAAGTTTTCTCGAGCTACGCGCGCGGTGAGGATGTTGGTGTTATCGCCGTTGGTGACTGCGGCCAAAGCTCCGGCTTTTTCTATGCCTGCGGCTTGGAGATGGTCGCGGTCAAAACCAAAACCAGTGATTTTGGCCCCCGAAAACTCTTCGGGTAAGCGGCGAAAGGCGGAGGTGCGTTTATCAATAATGGCTACCGTATGACCGGTGGATTCAAGTTGAGTGGCCAGTTCAGTGCCGACTCGCCCGCATCCCACCACGACTACGTGCATGATTCCCCTTTTGGTCCCACGATCTACGATGCTAATGGTTCCCCCGAGGTGAAGTTCACTTCGGAGATAGCCGCTTTCTGGGAGGGACTGATTTGGCGATTTTGAAGCGACTGCTTGTCGGTCGCCCACTTGCTACTACCGAGCAAGAGCATCAGCGAATTCCTAAGGTTATCGGTCTCGCAGTTTTCTCTTCCGACGCTATTTCTTCTACCGCGTACGCCACCGAAGAAATTTTGTTTGTTACCGCGGTTGGGGCATCGAGTTTAATGCTGGGCCTAGCAACGCTTATACCAATAGCAATAGCAGTTGCACTGTTGTTAGCAATAGTGGCGTTTTCGTATCGTCAGACCATTTTTGCCTACCCCAGTGGCGGAGGAAGTTATGTAGTCAGTCGTGAAAATCTTGGTGAGAATCCTTCACTAGTTGCTGCGGCGTCGTTGTTAGTTGACTACATACTTACGGTCGCGGTTTCGATTTCTGCTGGGGTGGCCGCCATCTCTTCTATTCCCGCGTTTAGTGATGTGGCAAAACATCGAGTCTTGGTCGGGATTTTTTTAATCGTGCTTATAACGGTGGCCAATTTGCGGGGAATAAAAGAGTCGGGCCGGTTATTCGCCGCTCCGACTTATCTCTACATAGTGATGATTAGTGCACTAATTATTTACGGACTAGTACGGGCTTTTATTTTAAAAGATATTTCTAATATCCCTTTCGACCAAAAAGCATTTGATGGAACACTGGAGTCAGGCGGAACTCTAGGGTTGTTTTTGATTCTTAAAGGGTTTTCTTCCGGAGCGGTAGCCCTAACTGGAGTCGAGGCCATCTCTAACGGTGTGCCGGCATTTAAGAAACCCGAGTCAAAAAACGCCGCCGCCACTTTAGTGTGGATGGCGGTTATTTTGGGAACTCTGTTTATGGGGATTTCGATTCTCGCCCACCATCTTCAGCCCTACCCTTCGCACGACACCACGGTATTAGCTCAACTAGGTATTCAGGTCTTTGGTCAAGGGGCGGTATTTTTTGTTCTCCAGATTGCTACGGCGTTAATTCTTACTTTGGCTGCCAATACCGCCTACGCCGATTTCCCTCGTCTGGCTTCGATCATTGCCTTTGATGAGTACTTGCCCCACCAAATGCGCAACCGAGGCGACCGGTTGGTGTTTTCGAACGGGGTTTTAATCTTGGCGACGGCAGCAATTGTGTTAATCGTCGCGTTTGGGGGAGCAACTACGGCTTTGATTCCGCTCTATGCGGTGGGTGTGTTTATGTCGTTCACCTTGTCGCAAGCCGGAATGGTTCGCCATCATCAAAAACAGCGAGAAGAGAATTGGCGTCGGCACGCGATCATGAACGGGGTCGGTTCGGTTGCGACTTTGATCGTCCTCGTCATTGTGGCCACCACCAAGTTCACCAGCGGGGCTTGGGTTCCGTTGGTGTTAATTCCTCTGATTGTCTTGATGTTTAAGTCAATACGTCGGCACTACCTTCGGGTCGATCGTGCCCTAGAAGCCAACTTGACCGCAGGAATGATTCGACCTCGTCGCAATACGGTGGTTGTTCTAGTGGGCAATGTCCACGGCGGAGCGGTGCAAGCTCTCAGTTACGCCAAGTCGCTCAACCCCAACTATCTAGTTGCCGTTCGTTTAGTCGAAGGCGACGAAGAGGCCGACGAAGTCCAGAGGATCTGGCTTGATGCGGGTTTCGATATCCCGCTAGAGACGGTTTATAGCCCCTATCGAGAGTTGCGTAAGCCACTGCTTGAATTCCTCGATCGCCTAGACGAGCAATACGAGAACGACAATGTGACGGTTATTATCCCTGAATTTGTTGTCAGCCACTGGTGGGAAAATATTTTGCACAACCAGAGTGCGCTGCGGATCAAGCGGTGGTTACTCTTCAGACGAGGGACCATGGTTACCTCGGTGCCTTACCATATTGACTGATTTTGCCCACCCTCAAGCGCCGACCCGAGGTGAGACGGGCAAAATGACTCCGCTCGGCCCGCCGGTTTGATAGTGGCTCAACCTTCGCTTTAGCGGCTAACCTCTAATCGTTATCAGATCATTAATCCCTGATAATTTCTTACCGGCAATCTTGTAGATTTTTTTACCAATTCCCAAACGATTCAAACCTAAGGAGTTACGAAACAATGACCACTCTTATCCTTGGCTCAGAAGGCGGATACCAAGAGTTCACTCTCAACGCCGGCGAATGGGCCTGGCTCATATTCGCTGCGTTAGTGGCTCTAGTGGCGATTGCCGTGGGGTTTGTTTTAGTTCAAGGGGTGCTGGCTGCCGATCAAGGTACACCCAAGATGCGAGAGATAGCGGGAATGATTCAAGAAGGGGCTATGGCCTACTTGAAGCGCCAATTTCGCACTATTGCTTTCATCATCATCCCAGTGGCGGCACTGGTTTTTCTTACTTCAACTGAAGTAACCAAGCCCGACGGAATAGTGGCTCTAACCTTCGGCCAGTCGGGTCTTTTCCGTACCCTCGCTTTTATTGCCGGGGCGTTTTTGTCTGGATTAACTGGATTCATCGGTATGTCGTTGGCGGTGCGAGGCAACGTGCGCACTGCGGCCGCGGCCAAGCGCGGTTCACTCCCCGATGCACTCAAAGTGGCGTTTCGCACGGGTGGAGTAGCCGGTATGTATACCGTGGGCCTCGGCCTTCTCGGCGCCACCATCATCATCATGCTGTTCCAGAACACTTCTTCCGCGATTTTGATCGGTTTTGGTTTTGGTGGTTCGTTGATCGCTCTTTTCATGCGAGTTGGCGGCGGAATCTTTACTAAAGCGGCCGATGTAGGTGCCGACTTGGTGGGAAAAATTGAGAAGAATATCCCTGAAGATGACCCGCGCAACCCCGCCACCATTGCCGACAACGTCGGTGACAACGTCGGTGACTGTGCCGGTATGGCCGCCGACTTGTTCGAAAGTTATGAAGTCACTTTGGTGGCATCCATTATTCTTGGTGTTGCAGCGTTCGATTCGGTCGGAATCAATCCGGCTGTCGGATTGATTTTCCCGCTGGTTGTGCGCGCGGTAGGGGTGTTGGCTTCAATCGTGGGTATTTACTTCGTACGAGCCAACGAAGACGACACTTCGGCGATGGCTCCCATTAATCGGGGATTCATTTGGGCCAGTGTGCTCACCGTTGTTGGTACCGCGATCGTTGCTTTGGCTTACGTGGGACAAGACAACACCGCGGGCTGGGGAGCCTTTGGCCCCGGTTGGCGAGTGCTGTTTGCGGTAATAACTGGTTTGGTGTTGGCGCAAGTAGTGAGTCGGCTTACTGAGTACTTCACTTCAACCGAAGAAAAACCCGTGCTGGAAATTGCTGAGTCAACTCGAACGGGCCCGGCCACCACAATTCTTTCGGGTATTTCTAGCGGCCTTGAGTCAACCGTTTGGTCGATTATCGCCATTGCCACCGCTATCGGCGTGGGGGTAATCCTCGGCGGCGAAAACTTGCAGTTCTCGCTTTATCTAATTGCTCTTACCGGTATGGGAATGTTGGCGACAACTGGAGTGGTGGTTTCAGAAGACACTTTCGGTCCGGTAGCCGACAACGCGGCCGGCATTGCTGAAATGTCGGGTGAGTTTAAGGGCAAAGCTCAAAAAATCATGATCTCACTTGACGCAGTGGGTAATACCACCAAAGCAGTAACCAAAGGATTCGCCATTGGTTCCGCCGTAATCGCCTCGGTGGCGTTGTTTGCTTCTTACGTCGAGACCATTGCCGGCGAACTAATCCCGAATGTGACCGGTAACGCCATATTCAATAGTCCGGTTACTCAAATCAATGTGGCCGACCCAGTTACCTTTATTGGTCTTTTAATCGGTGGTTCAATCGCCTTCTTGTTCTCCGCCCTGGCTATTCGCGCGGTAAGTCGCTCAGCCGGAACTGTGGTTGAAGAAGTCCGTCGGCAATTCCGGGAAAGACGCATCATGGAAGGAATCGACAAGCCCGAACACGGCAAAGTCATTGACATCTGCACTACTGCGGCTTTGCGTGAGCTAGTGACCCCCGCGCTATTGGCGGTACTGACTCCGGTGATTATTGGTTTCGGTTTGGGCTTCATTGCCCTCGGCGCATTTTTGGCCGCGGTTATTTTGACCGGCCAGTTAATGGCGGTGTTCCTTTCTAACTCTGGTGGCGCCTGGGATAATGCTAAGAAATACATTGAAGACGGCAATCTCGGCGGCAAGGGAAGCGAATCTCACACCGCAGCCGTAATCGGGGACACCGTTGGCGATCCCTTCAAGGACACCGCCGGACCAGCGCTCAACCCGCTTATCAAGGTGATGAACCTTGTGGCCCTGCTGATTTTGCCCGCCATTATTTCTATGCGTGATGACACTGGATTGCGCCTAACTATCGCGGTAGTGGCGCTAATCATTTTGCTGGCGTCTATTGCTTACTCGAAGCGTTCTACTGAGCCGGTCGGCGGGGAAATGAAAAAGCCGTCTCCGACTCCCAAAAAACCTGCTCCGGTGGGAGCGGCTAAGAAAATTGTAAGAGTTAAATCAAAGAAGACCGCTAAGAAGAAGACCGTTAAGAAGAAGTCGGCCAAAAAGACTGCGTCCGCTCGGCGTTAAGCCGGCGGGGGCATCTTCTTTGCTCGTCGCCATTCCACCAAGGGCGGAATAAGCGAAATCAAGATAATGACGGCGATGATTGGTAATAGGTATTGGTCGACGCTTTCACCGATTACGTCACCGAGAATGTAGCCCAGCATCGTAATCCCTACTGCCCAGAGAAACGCTCCGATCACGTTATAGATAACAAAAGTTTTACGATCCATTTCCCCTACTCCGGCGAGCACGGGGGCGAAAGTCCTAACTATGGGAACGAAGCGAGCGATGATGATCGTTTTGCTTCCGTGTTTATTAAAAAAGTTGCGAGTATGAGTAACGTATTCTTGTTTGAAGAATCGGGAGTCAGGCTTATTGAATAACCGAGGGCCAAGTTTTTCTCCAAAGGTATAGCCCACTTGGTCGCCGACAAAAGCAGCAATAAATACTCCTGGCAGCAGTAGCCAGATATCTAACTTTCCTTGACCAGCAAGAAGTCCAGCAGTAAATAAAAGTGAATCGCCCGGAAGAAAAAATCCGATCAATAAACCTGTTTCCGCAAAAATAATTAACCAAATGGCAACTTCGGCGTAGGGGCTTAGTGAGTTAATGAGTTCTTTGGGGTCAAGGGATAACCCGAGAAACGTTGGCATTCGCACGCCCCGACTCTAGACGGGTTCACTACTAGCCTTTGGGTTCATTGGTTTATCAAGAATTTTGGAAGTGACTTTGTGCCTCGACCACTGGTAATTGTTGAATCGCCGGCTAAGGCTAAAACGATCGAAAAATTTATTGGGCGTGACCGAATGAGGGTGATAGCTAGTTACGGCCACGTTCGGGATTTACCCACGGGAGCCAAAGACGCACCCAAAAGCGTCACCGATAAAGCGGTGCGGCGGTTAGGGGTTGATGTCAATAATCATTTCACCCCTATTTACGTTGTTCCCGAGCGTAAGCGTAAGCAGGTCCGAGAGTTACGCGATGCCTTAAGGGATGCCAGCGAGGTGTACCTTGCCACCGACGAAGATCGGGAAGGCGAGGCGATTTCTTGGCACCTCCTTGAACTTTTGCAGCCCAAAGTCCCCGTAAAACGAATGGTGTTTCATGAGATAACTGCCCAGGCAATCGAGGCTGCCTTGGCTAACCCCCGCGATCTGGATATGAAATTGGTCGAAGCTCAAGAAGGTCGACGGGTCCTCGATCGCTTATTTGGTTACGAAATGTCGCTAGTCACTCGTAGGCGAGCGGGCGGGGCTCGATCGGCGGGTCGGGTGCAAAGTGTGGCGGCGCGCATGTTGGTGGAACGAGAGCGCAGCCGCATTGCCTTTCGGGCCGCCACCTATTGGGATATCGAAGCCGACCTTTTTGCCCACGGAACTAGATTCTTAGCTCGGCTTGATGCGATAGACGGAGTTCGGCCCGCTACCGGAAAAGATTTTGACCCCGCGACTGGTCAATTAGCTACCAAGGCAAAAGTTTTGCTTCTTGACGAAACCACCGCGCGGGCCTTGACGCAACGATTGTTGGCCGCGCCGGTAAAAGTGGTGAGTGTTGAAACCAAACCGGGTACTGAACGCCCGCGACCGCCATTCACTACTTCAACTTTGCAACAAGAGGCCGGGCGCAAATTAAATTTCAGTTCCGCCCGAACTATGTCGATCGCGCAAAAACTTTACGAGAGTGGGCATATCACTTACATGCGAACTGACAGCACCAATCTTTCGGCGCAAGCTATTTCTGCAGCTCGAAATAGGATCAAGTCACTGTACGGAAATGAGTATTTACCTGCTTCTCCTCGGGCCTATCGCGGTAAAGTCAAAAACGCTCAAGAGGCCCATGAGGCTATTCGGCCTGCGGGTGAAGAGATGCGGACCCCTGATGATGTGTCCGGCGAGTTGTCTTCTAGCGATGAACGGCGACTTTATGATTTGATATGGAAACGCACAGTGGCTTCACAGATGGTCGATGCTAGGACATCGAGAGTTCAAGCCGTGCTGGTCGCGATTTCTAATAGTGACGAACAAGTTGAATTCAAAGCCACCGGTAAGACGATAATTTTTCCGGGCTATCAACGAGCCTACGTTGAAGGGGCTGACGATCCGAGTAGCGAACTCGAAGATAAAGAGAGAATTCTCCCCGAACTAGTTGAAGGCGAAGAGGTAACGGTTAATGGGTTAACCCCTTCTGGGCACACGACCCAGCCGCCCGCCCGCTTCACCGAGGCCAGTTTGGTCAAAGAATTAGAGGAAAAGGGTATTGGTCGGCCTTCTACTTACGCTTCGGTTATTGAAACGCTTCTTCGTCGTGATTACGCCACAAAAAAAGGTTCGGCCTTAGTCCCGACTTGGACCGCTTTCGCTAAAACTCAGTTGCTCGAACAACACTTCCCCCATCTTGTCGATTATGAATTCACCGCGACTATGGAAGAAGCACTCGACTCGATCGCCCGCGGCGAGGGGGAGTCAGAGAAATGGCTGCACTCATTTTGGTTCGGCGATGGTGGTCCGGGTTTGCGGGACCTGATTGATGAAGATCATCTTGCTGGCATTGATCCGGCGATAGTTAACGCCATCGAGATTGGCTCTGACGCCAAGGGTCGAGCCATCATCGTGCGAGTTTGGAATAACGGCGCCAGTGTGATGTGCGAAGAAGAGCGAGCACCGATTCCGGTTGACCTTGCGCCCGATGAATTAACAATTGCAAAAGCTGAAGAACTTATTGCCCTCGGTGCGGGTGGCCCTCGTGAACTGGGGGTTGACCCCGAGACCGGGCTAGTAATTTTTGCTATGAGTGGCCGCTTCGGTCCGTTCATCCAATTAGGGGAGATGGCAGAAAAGTCTAAGAAAAAACCTAAGCGAGGATCGTTATTAGCGGGAATGACTATTGATTCGATAACGCTGACCGAGGCCCTAAAGATTTTGTCACTGCCGCGGACAGTTGGGGTTGATTCTCACGGAACCGAAATAGTTGCTCTCAACGGTCGCTACGGGCCGTATCTACAAAAAGGAACCGATAGCCGAACGCTCGACTCAGAAGGAGAATTGTTTACCATCACCGTGGCCGGAGCCGAAGCAATTTTCGCCGTCCCCAAACGAAAAGGTCGGGCCGGGGGGAAATGGGCGAAAAAAAAGTCGGGGGCCAAGACGACGGAGAGAGGCGGGAAGAAGCGTTCGCGTTCTGGCGCGCCCGCTCTTGGGACTGCTCGAGTAGTCGCCAAAGGAACCAGCAAAAAAGCTCGGGCCGCTCGGGAAGCCAGTGTGAAAGCCAACCTTGACCCCACTCGCCGTTCGTCACGATCTGGCGATAACCCCTAGCCTGAGGCAAGCGTGAGCGAAAATTCATCGGCCCCGTTTATCCCCGAACCTTCGGGGGATATTCCGGCACCTCCCCAGTGGCGAATCTTCGGCTCGCCAATTTTTTTCCGGCTTTGGCTAGCTCAAGTCGTGTCCAGCACTGGCGATTGGATCGGGCTAATTGCGATTCTGGCCATAGCTTCTCGCATATCGGGAAACGCGGGGGCGGCGGTAAGTCTGGTGATGCTGGCCCGAGTTGTTCCGGGTTTCTTTTTGGGCACGATCGGTGGGGTGATAATCGATCGTTTTGATCGCCGCTTAGTAATGGTTGTTTGCGATCTAGCTCGGGCGACCCTGTTGCTAACTCTTCCTTTTGTCAACAATTTATTTCAACTAATTTTAGTTTCGTTCGGACTAGAAGTCTTAACCCTTTTGTGGGGGCCAGCCAAAGATGCTGCGCTGCCCAATATTGTTGATAAAGATCAACTTAAAAGTGCTAACAGTTTGTCACTGATTGCTTCTTACGCAACTTTCCCGTTGGCCTCTTTAATTTTTGCTCTGCTGGCATCTCTGGCTGTATGGCTGGGTTCATTAGGAGTCATTTCCTCGTTTTCTGTCGATCAAGAAGCGCTGGCATTGTTTGTTGATTCGTTCACTTTTCTTTTTTCTGCTCTTATTGTTTTTAGTCTTCCTATCCCTAATGACCACCAACGTCACGAAGGGAGAATCGATTTCACGCAAACTGGGCGGGACATAAAAGAAGGACTCAAGTTTATTGCCAGCCATCCAAGAGTTAAGGCCGTAATGATCGGATTGGGAATCGGATTAATCGGCAGTGGGGCAATGATCCCGCTCGGAGCAACTTTTGCCGAAGAAAGCCTGGGGGGTGATGCGGCAACTTTCGGTCTTTTGATGACCGCGCTAGGTCTTGGCGCCGCCGGAGGAGTGGTAACACTTTTACTTTTGCAAAATCGCCTGCCCCGAGAGACGGTATTTGAGTATGCCGTTATGGGGACGGGAGCATTCTTGATTATTACGGTTTCATTTTCCTCTCCGTTACCGGCGGTGATGTCAACTTTTGCCGTGGGCGCGTGCGCGGGCACGGCCTACGTAACTGGATTTACGGTCCTGCAAGAAACGGTACGCGATGAATTGCGGGGGAGAACTTTTGCCACTCTTTACGTGGTGATCCGAATGTGCCTGCTTCTTTCTCTTGTATTTTCGCCCCTGTGGGCGGATTTTTGGTCTTGGTTTATAGGATTATTCGCTGATGACCCAACGGCCTACTTAGGTTCAACTCGCTACGTTTTTTCTGGCGTTAGGTTGGCACTTTGGGGCGGAGGATTAATGACTTTAGGCGCAGGACTTTGGGCCCACCGAACGTGGGCGCGCAGTAATGACACGAGCGTAGCAGCGGTCGAATCGCCCATTGACGAAAGCGACGCGTCGTGACGGGTAAGTTCATCGTTCTTGAAGGTGGCGACGCAGTGGGTAAGAGTACGCAGGGTAAAGAGATGGCCGCGCGTTTGCGGGAGCGAGGATACGAAGTAGTGGAAACTTTCGAACCGGGCGCAACTCATTTTGGCGCGCGCTTGCGGGAATTGCTGATGGGCGATGTGCCTATGTCGCCCCTCGCCGAAGCACTGCTAATGGCGGCTGATCGTGCTGATCATGTGGCTACGGTGATTAAACCTGCCCTGATACGCGGCGCGTGGGTTGTCAGCGACCGCTTCTTGCCGTCGTCGTTGGTTTACCAAGGGGTAGGTCGAGCACTCGGATTAGAAACAGTTAGTGAAATCAATAAATCTGCGGTCGATGGGTTGGTCCCTGATCTCGTGGTGGTATTAGACCTTGACTCCCAAGATGCTCGGGGCCGGCGTGATTTAGATTCGGATCGTTTCGAAACTGCGGGGGACGAGTTCGCGGCTCAAGTAGTGGTCGCTTATCGAGATCTGGCTCCTTCAATGGGCTGGAAGATAGTTGACGCTAGCGGTAGCCCCGAAGAGGTTTCGTCTTCGCTTTGGGGTCTCGTCGTAGAGTCGTTGTCACCGTGAGCGCCTTTGCCGAAATTGTCGGGCAAGACCGAGCCGTAGGTTTATTGCTGCGGGCGATTGAACGGCCTGTTCACGCGTATCTATTTGTCGGCGCGCGCGGGTCGGGAGTAGAAGACGCGGTAAAAGCGTGGGCGGCAGAACGGGTGGCTCCCGGAGATGCTCGAGTTGTGGATCTTGCTCGCCGTCAGAGTCATCCGGATGTAATTGTTTTTGAGTCATCGTCCAGCGAAATGAGTGTAGCCGAAGCGCGCGAACTAATTCGTGAGGTCCATGCCAGTCCTATAGAGACTGACCACAAAGTTGTGATCGTGTTGGGTGCAGATCGTATGAGTGAGGTAACCGCCAATGTGCTGTTAAAAACACTTGAAGAGCCGCCGGCGCGCTCAACGATCGTTTTGGTGGCCGAACGGCCCGATCGGCTTTTACCAACAGTGCGCTCACGTTGTCAACGAATTGACTTTTCTTATTTAAGCAACGATGCCGTGCGGAAATCTTTGCTCACGCTCAACGATGAGCGTGCTAGCACTGAACAAATCGAACAAGCGGTTAATCTTGCTGGCGGTCGCCTCGACCGAGCGCGTGCGTTGATTGGCCCACTTGCCCCAGTTCGGGAAGCTTTTATCGACGCGGTGGTATCGCTCGACGGAACCGGAGCGTCGGCCGCCGTGGCTGCCGACGAACTAGATGAAGTTGTCAGTCGTGCGGTAGCCGCGCTTGAGGAAACTCAAGAACTCGAGGTCGCCCAACTTGAACGAGAGGGCCAAGAAGCGGGTTATCCCGAGCGAGTCGTATCTTCGCGACGGAAAACTTTAGTTGAGCGCCATAAGCGTGAACATCGCCGTTCCCGCACCGAAATTTGGCTAGAGGGATACACCGCGATCGAAACCTGGTATCGAGATGTTTTAGTGGGGTCCTCTGCTTTGGCCCTAGTTGTAGACCGAAAACGCTCAACGGTGTCCCTGCGCTCCGCGGCCGAGGCTATTGATCAATGCCGGCGCGCTCGGCAAGCGCTTACCCGTCACAACGCTTCTGAGATTCTGAACTTATTACGGCTCTTGGTGCGACTCGGATCCTTGTCGGCCAAGGGGTAAAGCCTCGCCCGCTAGAGTTTTAGTTCCCGCCGGGATAGCTCAGTCGGCAGAGCAGCTCACTCGTAATGAGCAGGTCAGGAGTTCGAATCTCCTTCCCGGCTCCAAAGGTTGGCCATAGTGATTAAAACGCTCGATGGGTAGCAGCGGAAAAAACGCAGGGTAACCTGAAGAAGTATGGCCAACCAAGTCGATTTTGCCGAGCAGGCGATGCCGTTTATGGACAAGTTGTACGCCGCGGCTATGCGCATGACCCGCAACCCTGCCGACGCAGAAGATCTCGTGCAAGAGACTTATTTGCGCGCCTACCGTGGTTTTGGTGGCTTCCAGGAAGGCACCAACTTAAAGGCTTGGCTTTACCGGATTTTGTCTAATACTTTTATAAATACTTATAGAGCTAAAAAACGCCGAGTTGAAGAGGCGCAACTCGATGACGTCGAGGAGTATTCGCTCTACCGCCGCATCGGTGGGCTTGAATCCGAGGCGGCCAGTCGCACTCCGGAGTCAGAAATCCTTGACGCGATGCCTGAAGAGGTGGTCAAAGAAGCATTAGAGGCCTTGCCCGAACAGTTTCGCCTCGCAGTTCTTTTGGCCGACGTTGAAGGGTTTTCGTATAAAGAGATTTCCGAGATTACCGAGGTTCCGGTTGGTACGGTGATGAGCCGGCTCCATCGGGGAAGGAAACAGCTGCAAAGTGCGTTGTACGAATTAGCTCGAGAACGCAAACTCGTTCCCGAGCCCATTTCCGCCGCAACTAAATCTATGAGTCCACCGCAGAGTAAGCCGTCAGGAACCCCCGATGAATTGTGATGAAACCTACAAGGGCATGTACTTGTACCTTGATAAAGAAATAACAGTATGGCGGCGCTGGAAGATTACCCGCCACCTTGATCGCTGCCCACCTTGTTCACGCGGATTTGATTTTGAGTTAGAGCTGCGCGAGGTAATCATGACTCGCTCGCGTGAACGAGTGCCGGACGATCTCCGTCGCCGTATAGCCGAAGCAATTGGGGTTGAATTCTCAGACGAGGTCAACGACCCGCCGCAAGGTTTATAGTCAGTAAGTAACCTAAGAAAAGGAGTTGAACGTCGTGTTAGCCAGTTCCGAATTTCAGTGGTTTTATTGGATCGCCCCGATTTTGGTTCTTAGTTTTCTAGCCATAGTGGCAGGTCTGTCGATGGGCTATATCCGGAGAGTTTTGGTTCCTCGCTATCGCGGGAAACGAGTCGAATAGATTCGCTTTGACTATTACTGGGGCCACAAGTTCTGTTGATTGGAAACTGGCCGGACGCGTCGGCCGTAGCGTTGCCGGCCCCGATCCGTTAGTCGATTCTTATCTTTCGTCTTCTTTATTTGAAGATTTTTCTCAACTTACTAGCCAAGCCGAGTCACTTGTCGCCCAGCACACCGGGCTTAGGGCTCCTGGATTCGCGCGCGCGCGCGTGCTCGATCGTCACGAGTGGCTTGACGCCAACTTGGTGTCACTGCGTCGGCTTTTATCGCCTCTGTTAGAGCGCATTTCTAATAAATCGTCGCGTTTCGCCCCGCTACAGACGCGAGTTACGGCCGCCGAGATGGGCTTCTTGCTGGGCTGGATGTCAAAGCGAGTTTTAGGGCAATACGACGTTTTGGTGCCAGAATCTTCCGATCAAGACCGCGGGGATTCGGTCTATTACGTCGGTACCAACATCTTGTTACTAGAAAAGAAGTTTTCGTTCCGACCTCGTGACTTTCGGCTTTGGATCGCTATTCACGAAGTAACGCACCGGGCTCAGTTTTTAGGGGTGCCGTGGATGCAGTCCTATTACACCGGCCTGGTGAAAGAAGCACTAAGTCATTTCGATCCCGACCCCCGAGCCCTTTCCCTCGCCTGGGCTCGAGTGGTGGAAGCGGTGCGGCGAGGTAATAACCCTTTAGCCGAAGGGGGGATCGCGGCGCTGGTGGCTTCACCTGAGCAACAAGAGGGGTTGCGAAAAATTCAAGCGCTGATGTCATTACTAGAGGGTCACGGAAACCGAGTCATGAATGAGCTAGGCCAAAAACACGTTGTCGGCCAAAAGCGAATGGCGCAGGTTCTTGACGCTCGGCGTAAGCGGCGAGGAGTTTCGGCTATTTTTTCGCAGTTAGTTGGCCTTGACGCCAAAATGCGTCAGTACGAAGTGGGCGAAGCATTCGTTACGGCAGTGGAATTAGCGGCCGGACCGCGCGCGCTTGATACGGCGTGGCGCGGTCCAGAGTTTTTACCCACTGTCACTGAACTCATTGCCCCAGAAGTCTGGCTAAAACGAGTGGGCTTGAGTGTCTCGGTTAGTTGATCCCGCCTTGGCGGCCGATGATTTGGCGGTTCCGGATTGGATCGATCGCGTTGTTGGTTTAGGCGATCTGCACGGCAAGGTAGTTGTTGGCTGTTCGGGTGGTCCAGATTCTCTCGCCCTGTTAGCCGCGAGCGCTGTTCTCGGGCTTGATGCGGTAGCGGTTCATGTCGACCACGGCTTACGAGCCGAGAGCGCGAGTGAGACTGAAGTAGTGGTGACACGCGCTCGCGAGTTGGGTTTTGTTAGCGACCTACGCCGAGTTGACTTGTCGGCTGGCCCCAACCTCGAAGCTCGAGCTCGGAGCGCTCGCTATCGCGCCCTTGATGAAGCCGCGCAAGCGCATCACGCGTCGACGATCTTGGTCGGCCATACTGCTGACGATCAGGCCGAGACAGTTTTACTGGCCTTGCTCCGGGGCAGCGCAATGTCAGGGTTGGCAGGGATGCCGGTGCGACGAGGGCAGATTGTCCGCCCCCTGCTTAGAGTTCGCCGTTATGAAACTGAGGCTTACTGTTCCGATCTCGGCTGGGAACCAGTGCGCGATCCGAGTAATTACGATCGGGCGTTCCGTCGGGCCTGGATTCGCCACGAGGTCCTCCCTCTTCTTTCGCAAGGGTCCGAGCGAGACCTGATCCCAGTTTTAGCGCGCCAAGCCGAAGTGCTGCGAGTAGAAAGTGAATATCTCGATGAAGCAGCCCAAGCGTTGTGGCCTCAATCCGATGGTGATACGTCCGCCCGCCGCTTAACGCAAATGCCGATAGCGTTGGCGCGCCGTGCGGTGCGATGTTGGCTTGGCTCGCCTCCTCCCGCGTTCGACGAAGTGGAGAGAGTTATGACGGTAGCACGCGGTGAAGTCATTGCGACCGAGATTTCTGGAGGGCGACGAGTTTGGCGGTCGAGTGGGCAAATGTTTGCTGAGGAGCGGCACTAGCGTGGCAGTGGTGAACGAATTGTCTAACAATTGGGAAAACGATCCCGCTATTGGTGCGGTGGTAGTAGAGAGTTCTGATATCAACCACCGCATAAAAGAATTAGGGGCAGAAATATCGGCGGACTACGTCGATCGGATTCCTCTTCTAGTTGGAGTTTTAAAAGGGGCCGCTATGTTTATGAGCGATCTTGCCCGAGAAATAACTCGGCCAGTGGAGTTTGATTACATGTCGGTGTCTTCTTACGGATCGGCTACTCGTACTAGCGGAGTGGTGCGCATACTTAAAGACCTAGACGGAGATCTATCCGATCGAGACGTGATCATCGTCGAGGATATAGTTGATTCTGGACTCACCCTTACTTACTTGCGCAAATATTTAGCGGCTCGCAACCCTCGTTCACTAGAGGTGTGCACTTTATTGCTCAAAGAAGGACTTCAAAAGACCGATCTGAGGTTGCGCTACGTGGGCTTTCGTATACCGCCTGATTTTGTTGTGGGTTATGGCCTAGACGTGAATGAGCGGTACCGTAATCTCGAGTCGGTTCACCAATACGTCGGGCTTCGCCCAAAGTGACCGCTAATCGCTAGCCTTAGGTTATGAAAAAAAAGAAATCCGATAAAGCCAAGTCGCCTTTTGCCGGCGTCGATGAAAAGCGAATCGCCGCCGCGGTTAGTGAAATTTTATTAGCTATTGGCGAAGACCCTAAGCGTGACGGTTTGGTGCGTACTCCTGAACGCGTAGCTACTATGTATTCCGAAATTTTTAGAGGAATGAGCGAAGATCCGTCTCGTCACTTAGAAGTTACTTTTGAGGCTGAGCATGACGAGATGGTTTTGGTGCGCGACATCACTATGTTTTCGTGCTGCGAGCATCATTTGGTTCCTTTTGCCGGCAAGGCGCATGTCGCTTACATCCCGGGTGCGGACGGACGAATTACCGGATTATCCAAAATTGCCCGTCTAGTAGACGGGTTTGCTAGTAGGCCACAAGTTCAAGAAAGACTTACAACTCAGATTGCCGACGCGCTCGAAGAACAGCTCCAACCCGATGGCGTGCTGGTGATGATTGAGGCTGAGCATCTCTGCATGTCAATGCGGGGAGTTAGCAAACCTGGAGCTTTAACTATTACTAGCGCAGTACGCGGTTTGTTTAAAAACAACCCTTCCACTCGTTCTGAGGCGTTGAGTTTAATTACTTCGCCTGGAAATCGTCTTTAGGAGTCGCGCTCCATTTAATGGCGCGCGTTTGCTAAACGATACGCTGGCGTCGTGTTTAGTTGGTTAGATCTGTGTGCGCTTCGGCCCGCGATTATGGGAATACTCAATGTGACTCCCGATTCATTTTCGGACGGAGGAAAATTCATTGACCAATACGAGGCAATTTCTCACGGCCAGGCTTTAGTGGCTCAAGGGGTTGACATTATTGACGTAGGCGGAGAGTCGACTAGGCCTGGGTCAAGTCCAGTGCCACCGGCCGAGCAATGTCGAAGAGTGATCCCCGTTATCGAACATCTTTCTGCCTCCGCCGGCGTTCCAATTAGTGTCGATACCCAAAGCGCTCAAGTGGCAGACGCAGCGCTTACGGCGGGTGCTCAAGTAGTCAACGATGTTTCCGCCGGCCGTAACGATCCAGAAATTTTAAATGTGGTCGCGCAACACGAAGCTGGTTACGTCGTCATGCATATGCAAGGCGATCCGACTTCGATGCAAGACCGCCCTCATTACGATGATGTGGTGGCCGAGGTAATCGATTTTTTGCGTCGCCGATCCGGACTAGCCCGCGCGGCGGGCATTGCCCCATCGGCTATCGCGGCCGATCCAGGTATTGGCTTTGGGAAAACTCGTGACCATAATTTTGCGCTGTTAGCTCACATCAGCCGAATCGTCGATGAGGTTGACGCCCCCGTCCTCGTTGGCACTTCGCGTAAAGGGTTTTTGCGCCTTCCCTCGGCCTCGAGTGAGCCTGATGGGGGTTCATCTTCGGATTTTGCTGCTCGTGACGACGCCACGCTAGCCACGATAGTTTGGTCTCTTAATGCTGGAGTACAGATTGTGAGAGTTCATTTACCCATCGCGGCCTTGCGGGCCCGGTCTCTTCTAGAAGCGATGGCGGACTAATGGCAGCTTTGCGCGGCCGCTGGGCCCAAGGAATTGAACCTCGCGGGTTTTGTTGGATTGTGCAAGACCGCTTGGCCGCTTCAGAACGGCCGGGAGGATTCGCGCGCAACCATCGCAAGATTCGTCGGCAAGAAGAGCTCATTTGGCTTGCCGGTAATGGGTTCACCCATATTTTGTCGCTACTTGATTCACCCCACAACCTGCACGCCTACGAAGAAGTAGATATCGCTTACGAGCACGTTCCTTTGGGTCGCAATGACGAGTTGCCCCAAAATCTCTCCACGGTTTACGCATTGTTGTCAGCGTGGCTGGCCGACGCTTCGGAAAAGGTTCTCATTCACGCAGAAGAGTTTGGTGATCGACTCGTTGGCGTGCTCACCGGCTACTTGCTTTACTCCGGTTTTGTTACTGAGTCGACTCACGCGGTAGTGGCCATGGAAAAAATAACTGGGCGCCAACTGGGAGCCTCGGGTAGGGAAATAGTGGCGGCCACCGTAGCGGCGGGACTCATTGGTCAAGCAAAGTGAGCGATTTAATTCTTATTTCTGGATTGCAAGAAAGTGGAGTCCATGGAGTCTTACCCGAAGAGCGGGTTAGCCCGCAGCCGTTTGCGGTTGATATCGAACTGAGCATTGACGTAAGCGCTGCGGGGTTAAGTGACGAACTCGATGACACGGTCGACTACGGAAATATTTCTTTAGAAGTTGCGCGCGTAGTAAGGGAAGAAAGCTATTTTCTGCTTGAGCGGTTGGCTACTCGTATTGCCGAGGTGTGTCGAGAAGACGAGCGCGTCACTCGAAGTGTTGTGACTGTACGAAAGTTAAAGCCACCGATCCCGCTTCCGGTGAACTATGTCGGCGTTCGCATAGAACGGTGACCGCAAGGGTGTATCTGGGTTTGGGTTCAAACTTGGGCAACAGTTTGGCCAATCTGCAAAGTGCAGTCGATGGTCTAAGCGAAGCGGCGCGAATAACAGTGCGAGAAGTTTCTCCGGTTTATTCAACCGAACCAGTAGGTGGTCCCGAACAGCCCGATTATTTAAACGCCGTGGTCGCGATTGACACCGATCTCAGCCCTCAAGAAGTTCTTGCCCTAGCCAACGAAATTGAGAATAAAGGACAACGAGAGCGCACCGTTCACTGGGGGCCACGAACGCTTGATGTTGATGTATTGCTCTATGGAGATCTGACCGTGTCTGAGCCTGATCTAGTAATTCCTCATCCTCGCATGTGGGAGCGCAGTTTTGTAGTGATGCCCCTTTTTGATATCGCTCCGGACTTAGTAACCGCAAAACAATTAGCCCATGCAGGTGGAGAAGTTGTGCGCATCGATTTGGAGTTAGTGCTGCGATGAAAGTTGTTACCACTATCTCCGATGTGCGCGCTATTACTGGTCTAGCCCATAAAGCTGGCGAAACAGTCGGCTTCGTTCCAACAATGGGCGCTCTTCACGATGGTCACAGGTCTTTAATGAAAGCGGCCCGTAGCGAATGCGGTTCAGTTGGGGTATCAGTTTTTGTTAACCCAACTCAGTTCGGACCGGGAGAAGACTTCGATACTTACCCGCGCGCGCTAGCGGCTGACGAAGCGATTTGTAAGGCCGAAAATGTCGATTGGTTATTTGCTCCCCCGGTAAGCGAGATGTTTCCTGACTCAGCCCGCACTACGGTGCACGTTTCGGGATTAACCGAAGTTTTATGTGGGCTTACTCGCCCTGGACATTTTGATGGAGTTACGACAGTGGTGGCTAAGTTGTTTTTAATTTGCGGCTCCGGCCGAGCCTATTTTGGCCGTAAAGATGCTCAACAACTTGCAGTAGTTCGACAAATGGTTAAAGACTTAAATTTGCCTATTGCGGTAATTGACTGCCCAACCGTAAGAGAGAAAGATGGTCTGGCAATGTCAAGTCGCAACGCGGGGCTTAGCGCTAACGAGCGTCAAGCCGCAACCGTGATACCACGAGCCCTGCGACAAGTTCTTGACCAAATCGTGGCCGGGGAAAGATCCCCAAGGGCCGTGGCCAAAATGCTTACCGAAATGCTTGCGTCTGAGCCGATTGCGCAAGTTGAATACGTTGAGGTTGTCGACGCCGACACGCTGACCTCTCTTATTTGTGAACCCGTTTCTCCGCTGACCGGCAATGTGCTGCTCGCGGTGGCGGTTCGGTTTGGTTCGGTCCGGCTTATTGATAATGCGTCGGTAGTAATAGAAAATAACGGCCCGGAAGTCGTTTACTAGACCTTGGTCATGTCCAGATGCTTCGCCCTCGTGGGTAGTCCTAGGCTGAACTAATGCTTGATCTAGTTGTACTTGGTGGCGGAGTTGCTGGCCTCACGGCGGCGGTTAACGCGGCGCGCGCTAATCAGTCGGTCGCGCTTGTTACCAAGGCAGGGCTTGGCGCCTCAGCCACTCAGTACGCCCAGGGTGGGATTGCCGCGGTGTTGAAAAATGAGATCGATTCGCCCGAGTTACATTTTTCCGACACCGTGGTGGCCGGAGCAGGTTTGTGTGACGAAGATGCGTTGCGGATACTTGTTACTGAAGGCCCCGATCGGGTGCGCGACTTAA
>SHUY01000020.1 GCA_009694435.1 Acidimicrobiia bacterium
CAGTATCTATCCCACCTACGGCTTGTTTAAGACCAATAATATTTTTTGTGTTGGCCAACTCTAATAACCCATCTGCTTCTAGCACTCGCCCGGTGCGATAAGGAATATTATAAATAACAATTGGGACTGGGGATTCTTTAGCAACAACTTTAAAATGTTCAACGATCCCCTCTTGGCTAGGTCGAACATAATAAGGAACTACACAAAGTGCAGCAGTAACTGCTGGGAATTCGCTTAATCGCTTTACTGCCGTAACTGTCGTACGCGTGCTGTTAGTGCCCGCTCCAACGATTAGCTGAGTACTTCGCTCGGCGCTGATGCGTGAACACAGATCAATAATCGCCAACTGTTCGTCACCATCAAGAGCAGGCGCCTCGCCTGTCGTCCCTAATGGAGTAAGGCCCGCCGCACCCGCGTCTAGGTAGCGATTAGCCAATACCTCCATGGCCGCCAGCGCCACTTGCCCATCAGAGGAAAACGGGGTGACCAAAGGAACATAAACGCCGCGTAAGGGTTGAGAACTTGCCATTACCGAAGGGTAGCCTGCGGAGACGATGTCAGACCTGTGGATAATAATCTTTACCGCCCTAGCGGGTTTTCTTACTGGAGTTATGTCGGGAATGTTCGGCATCGGTGGCGCCGTTATTTCGACTCCCGCCATTAATTGGCTAGGAGCCACCCCCCTCGCAGCAGTGGCCTCGACCTTGCCCTCAATAATTCCTGGAGCCACCAGCGGATCTTTACGCTACCGGCGCGAAGGGTTGCTCAATAAGCGTGTCATCTTATGGACGGCGCTATCGGGAGTAACCGCATCAGTAAGTGGTGCTTTGTTGTCAGGGAAGGTTCCTGGTGACGGTCATTTATTGATGTTGCTGACCGCGGGATTAGTGGCGTTCGGCGCGATTCAACTTGGTCGCAAGCCGGCTAGCAACGAAGGAGTGGAAGAACTCGCGGCCGAGGGAGCTTCCGACGCTGGCCCTCATGCCGGAATAGAAATCTCGGCGCAACTCGCCACCGCTAAACCGCGTACACAGTGGTGGAGACTGATGATTATCGGAATAGCTGCGGGTGGGCTTTCGGGACTTCTCGGAGTTGGTGGAGGGTTAATTATGGTTCCCCTCTTTACTCGGTGGGTTCGTTTGCCGCTGAAAATGGCGTTGGGAAGTTCGTTAGCCTGCGCCGGAATTTTGGCAATTCCCGGAACGATTACTTATGCCATTATCGGCCAAATCGATTGGCTGTACGCCCTTCCGCTTGCTATCGGAATTATTCCGGGAGCACGCGTCGGTTCTGCACTAGCCATCAAATCACCAGATCGAACTTTACGGTTGATCGTGAGTAGCGTTTTGGGAGTTATCGCAGTCGCTTTCGCCATTGGTGAGATATACGCAATTATTTATTAACTAAGTCAAGGGCACGACTGAAAATCTTATCAAACATGGGTTCAGTTAATCGCCCAGTAAAAGTATTTTGTTGACTTGGATGATAACTACTTAAAAGAGTTATTTTTGGCAGTAGAATTTCTAACCCGTGTGAAAATTTAGGTCTGGGTTTAGGTAACAAAAGATTTTGCGAACTCAATTGTCGCCATAATGATTCATAGGCAAAATTTCCTAACGCAATAATGACTTTGACTTCGGTAAGTGCTTTTAACTCCCGAGCGAGAAACGGAGAGCAACGATCTCTTTCTGCTGGTGTTGGCTTATTGTCGGGGGGAGCACAGTGAACTGCGGCACTGATGTAAACGTTATTAAGTAATAAGCCGTCATCAATCCGATCCGAATTCGGTTGATTAGCTAATCCGGCTCGGTGAAGTGCACCGTAAAGCCAATCGCCTGAACGGTCGCCGGTAAACATTCGTCCCGTGCGATTAGCCCCGTGGGCACCAGGAGCTAGCCCGACGATCAAAATCTGTGCTGACTCATCGCCAAATCCGGGTACCGCCTTACCCCAATAAATGTCGTGCTGAAAAGCCGATCGCTTCTCAAGGGCTATCTTTTCCCGCCACTTCACCAAACGCGGGCAGGCGCGGCAATTCGCTACATCAGCCTGTATCTGATCTACCTCACTAGTGGTCAACATGACCTCCATCGTAGGAGTCGCCTAGCCTTACGGAATAGTGCGTCTTCTTTTGATCGTTAATCCGACCGCATCGTCAATGACCCCCAAGCGGCGAGTCCATATTCAGAAAATGTTGGGCGAGCAGCACAGGTTAGAGGTAGCCGAGACCTACAGGCGCGGTCACGCCACTCGTCTCGCTCGAATCGCCGCCGCCGAGGGGGTTGACGTAGTTATTGTCGCGGCGGGTGATGGAACCCTCAATGAAGCCGCCAACGGCCTAGTGGGGTCGTCAACGGCGCTCGCGCCATTACCGGGAGGATCGACCAATGTGTTTGCTCGCACTATTGGAGTACCTAATTCTGTCACCCCCGCCACCGAATTATTAATTAAATCCTTGAACGCTAAGTCAATCCGCAGGGTTGGAGTCGGTTTAGCCAACGAGCGCTATTTTTTATTTCATCTTGGGGTTGGCTTTGATGCCAAAGTAATTGCTCAAGTTGAGCGTCACCATTGGATAAAACGGCGGTTTGCTCACACAGTTTTTGCTGCGACCACCGCTAATACTTATTTTAGAAACTACGACCGGAAAAAACCCGCTTTCCGAGTTGAGAAACTAGACAAAACTCTTATCGGTGAAGGAGTGTTCTCTATTGTTTCCAATACTCACCCTTACGCTTTTTTCGGAATTCGATCGCTAACCGTCACCAAAGACGCAGGATTTGACCGATCTCTCGCCCTTACAATGTTCAAGAATTTTGACTACCTATCAACCCTTACCGCTATGGCTTCCGCCATAGGGAAAGGCAAGCACTTGCAAAAAAAGAAGTCAATAATTCAAATAGCCGACCTTGATGGTCTGCGATTCATTTCCCACCATGGGCCATTCCCTTATCAAGTAGACGGCGATTTTCTTGGCGAAATAGAAAGGCTAGAGGTTAGCTATGTTCCAGATTCGCTTTCATTGGTAGTTCCTTCAACTGCTCAATGAATCTCTAATTTTAATAGCCGTATCGGGCACATCAGTAATTATCGAGTCAACACCAATTGATATTAAATGCTCAATGTCAGATACTTCATTAGCAGTCCACGCGTTAACATTTATACCAAACTGATGAGAAGCGTTAATGAATTCAAACCCCTCGGCGCAATCAAGCATTGACATAAAAGGGTGTATTGCACCGTGTCCGTTATCTCGACAAAGCGTAAGAGCAGAAACAAAATCGAATATCGGACTCACTAGAAATCCAGTAGCCATATTTGGAGCGAGTTTTAAAACTTGGTTTATTGATGAAATATTAAACGAAGAAATGATTGCGTCGTCTTGGCGATTTAGACCAGAAATTAGATCAATTACTAAATTAGCCGTCTTATTCGATTCATCATAATCGGCATCAGTTGGCATATTTTTTATCTCAACATTAATTAAACAGTTTTTACAGGCAGTGAAAACTTCTTCAAGGGTAGGAATATCTGGACGCGAGAGTTTGATTTCTTTAACCGTAAGGTTGGCTAGGATCCCCAATTCGGGAGTATCTGCATCGTGATGAACTACTAACGAATTATCGCTGGTGCGATGCACATCTAGCTCTATACCGTCCGCTCCTTGGCGAAGCGCACGAGTAAAGGCCGGAATAGTATTTTCGGGTTCTTCACGCCGAGCGCCCCTATGTGCTAAGACCAAAGGTTTTTTCGAGCCATCCCCTGCCGTCACGCGAGCAATCATACGAGATAAATGATTGCGTCTAAAAGGCAGCAGCAGAAAAAGGGCAGGTCATACCCCTTGCCTTGAACCCAAAACTACCATAACCTTGAGTACGCCTCGAGGGAATAGCCCCGAGGACAGGCAATACCGACCGCACCTAGTGCAGTTGGCTAGATGTAGGAGGGAATGCTCAGTGGCACTTACTTGGATTCGTTCGCATGACTGGGATGCAGATGACTGGCGGGAATTTTCCGCTTGCAATGCAGCCGACCCAGAAGTTTTTTTCCCTATCGGCACCACTGGCACTGCCCTAGAGCAGATTGAGACTGCTAAGCGCATATGTGAAGTATGCGCAGTTACTGAAGAGTGTCTCGAGTTCGCGCTGGCAACAAACCAAGAGTCAGGAATTTGGGGTGGAACCATCGAAGAAGAGCGCCGCAAACTCCGCAAGACTTGGTTGGGCCGACAACGAGCAGCAGTTTAAATAAATTTTTCTCAGTTAAAAGGAATCCGCAAAGTAACTTCTGCCCCTGGGACGCCAGAATCATTTATTTCAATTGAGCCACCTAATTCGCTCCCTATAAGGGTGCGAACAATTGAAAGACCCATTCCTTCAGAATCCGCCATTACGAATCCGGGAGGGAACCCAACTCCGCTGTCGCTGACGCGCACTTCAAGAATTCCTCCTATTCGATCAATCGAAATTAAAATCTTCCCTTGGCTTACTTCCCCATCAACGTACGGGAAAGCGTGATCCACTGCATTTTGCATTAACTCATTCAGAATAACGGCCAAAGGTGTTGCCACGGCACCGGGTATGACGCCCACGTCACCTTCAACCGAAAATTCAAGTTGCTGTTCTGCACTTGATACCGTCTCTTGCACTACCCCAACTAGGGGCTGGATTATCTCCATAAATTCAACCGTGTCACTCGTCTCTCGCGACAGAGTTTCGTGAACAATGGCAATTGAGCGCACTCGTCGCTGGGCTTCCTCAATAGCCTCTCTAGCCTCAGCAGATTCAAGCCGACGACCTTGAAGACGAAGCAGAGCCGCAATGGTCTGAAGATTATTTTTTACTCGGTGGTGAATCTCACGAATCATGGCATCTTTTGATAACAACATTCGATCACGGCGACGCAGATCAGAAACGTCACGTACGAGAACAAGTAGATTTACTACTTCCGCATTCGATATAAGCGGTATCGCTTGAATAAGAATAGATACTTCACCCTGTTCGACTTCAGCAAACTCTGGAAGCCGAGTAAGACGCGCTCGCTCTAGCACTACTTGATCAACACCAATTTCCTGGATTCTCGTGCCAAGCGCAAATGCGTGAATACCAAACCGATGGAAAACACTAACCGCATTTGGGCTGGCAAATAACATCTCGTAATTTTCGTTAGTGACGATTACACCATCAGCGACTCGAGCTCCTTCTTCTAAAACGATTTCATCTCGGTCAAAAGGAAAGGACCCTTCAGAAATCATTACCGCAAACTTGTCGAAAACTTCAAGATAGTGGCGTTCTAGTTCGCCTGATTTTCGCCCAGATTCAAGCGAGGACTCCATATCTACAATCGCTATGACTTCGCCGTCGAAATAGACCGGTATGCAATTAGAGCGAGCCTGAGCCTCAACTCCAAGGAACTCCTCACCGCCTAAAAGCGATTTAACGAAATCACTTTTAGAGACGCGTTGCTGCCAAGCCTGGGTCATGACTGGTCGCTCCACCTCTTGAACCACCGCACCGACTAGTTCGGCCGGATAAAGAGTGGGTCCAGTAGTGGGGCGAACGTGAGCGAGCACCATAAATCTATGAGGGTTGTCGACATCAACTGGGGCAACCAAAAGAAGGTCTGAGAAACACAAATCAGCCAGTAGTTGCCAGTTGCCCACTAAACGTTGCAAGTGACGCAACTGATCACCGTTCAATCCGGTACTAGAAAGAGCTAGGTCGTAAAGGGGAATAGACATGGGTTTAAGGTTACGAGGCCCAGAGCCGGTCACCTATTTGCGCTAAGGCAGCCAAATCATGGACATCATCGACTAATAAAGGCACCGCCGCCATCATTTCGGGGCGTTTGCTCAATTCGACTTTAAGCTCAAATTCTCTTTCCGCCACGAGGGAATAGTTCATAAAAGTATCGGCCGCTGTTTTCAAGACTCGGGCAATAGCATCCATTTCACTTTGGTCAGCACCCTTAGACGCTATAGCTTTTGCTACTGCGGCAGGGTTGTCGGAAAATACAGCAGAAGCTTTTTGACCTAAGGAGTCTCGTAAAAAATCGGGAAGCACTTTATTCAATACCAATGCCCCAAGGGGTAGGTTTCGATTATTAAGTTGTTCACAATATGCTTCGGCTTCTCTAAGTGGGGCTCCTTCGAGAGTGGTAGTAACAACAAAACTAGTACGACGATCATGGAGCAACTGTTCAACTGCTTTAGATCTTTCAACAAATCCGTCATACATACTTTGAAAATTAATGAAAAATTCGGCTATATCTTCTACAAATGCATTTCCAAGGATCCGGTCAGCAATTTTTAAAAATGGTTTGCTAGCGATATTGATTAAGCGACCACCTCGACCACCTCCCGTGCGGTAAGGAAGGGTCAGCCAGCGCAATAGTCGCCCGCCAAAAAAATCTGCCATCCTCTTTGGTGCGTCGAGAAAATCAACTGCATGACGCGTGGGAGGCGTGTCAAGAATGATCAAATCATAAACTCCACTTGAGTGAAGTTGAAAAAGTCGCTCCATTGCTATGTAATCATGGCTTTGAATAAACCGACTGGTGATGTTGTGATAAAGGTCATTACTAAAAATATTGTCCGCTACTTCTTGGCTAGGCGCATAACGTGTTACCAGATCATCCCAACTCGCTTTAGTATCAAGCATGGCTGCGTAGAGTTCGCCTTTAGGAGCAACGCCAGCATCGATCAAGGCTGCGTCGGGAACTCGAGTTTCAACATTCCCTAGACTTTCCAGCCCGAGGGCATCAGCCAGCCGTCGGGCTGGATCAATGGTCAGGACCATAACTTTTGCCGACGAATTTTTGACTACCGCTAAAGCTGCCGCCGCGGCAATTGTCGTCTTTCCTACTCCCCCTGAGCCACAAAAGATGAGGATTTCTCGCGTAGCAAGCAGCGGCGCAAGCCCAGTGGTGACAGCAGTAGAAGTAGACCCGTCCACCGCTAACCTCCCGTTCCCATTTCGTAGCCTAAAGCTTCAGAAACCACCCGAGTAACTCGAAGACCGTGATCACGAATAAACAAGTACGGCAAGTAGACCAACGGCAAATCTACAGACTGGCGTAAATAGGCGATGTGCTTAGATTGACTGCGGCGAAGAGAAACTGCCAGTGAAGCCGCCGCCAAAACTTTCTTGCCTCCAAGACCTGCGGTCTTCTCAATCGCAGCTAGCGAATTGGTAGTTTCTAAATTGGAAAAAATGTCAGCATCAGCTCGATTAAACGGTTCGGGCAGGACTCGATTAACTATTATGTTTCCGAGGGGAACGTCTACTCGTGTTTTTAAAGACTTAACCAAATCAATAGTTTCGCTAACCGGCATTTCTTCTGGAGTAGTGACTATATGTAATTCAGTTATAAGAGGGTCAGCCAGCATTTCAATTACCCACTCAGTTTGATTAGCTACTGGGCCAACTTTTACTAACTCACGAATCGCCCTCGGAGAATCAAGTTGTGAGATGACATGACCAGTAGCTGCGGCGTCAACAATGACGATGTCCCACGGAGCCCGCTTCTCTAAAGACTCTCGGACTTCCCAGCAAATTTTCCCCATGGTTAGAATTTCTTTCACCCCCGGAGCAGCCGAAGCAATAAAGTCAAACGCATTAGCCAACGGGCCAACTCGGCCGGCTAACGGAAGTCGAAGTTGCAAATTCAAGTACTCCCGAAGCGAGTCTTCCGTGTCCATCTGCATGGCCGAAATTCCGGGATAAATCTCTGTGGGAATAAAGCCAACTTCCGGATGTTCAAAAAGGGCGGCCAAATTTCCGGTTGAATCAACATCAATTAACAAAACTCGTTTACCCTGCTCGGCCGCCAGCAATGCGGTAGCAGCGGCAACAGTGCTTTTACCTACTCCACCTTTTCCGGTGAAAAGAACGAGGCGACGATCTAGCCAGTGCGAAGTCGATTTACTGCTTTGATTGGGCTGGTGCGCGGTGGTCATCTTTTAGGCGCACCGCTTGGATTAAACCGGTCCGAATCCAACCCGTTTGGAATCAGGCCCAGTCTCAATCTCGACGTAAGCGAGTCGCTCAGAAGGAATGCCAACCTTGCGCCCACTAATGTCGTTTAACCAAACCATGGCGTCATCATCTTTCATGGCCGCATTGATGGCTTTGATCAAGTCATCAGGCGAACTATCGACTTCGATAGAAATCTCTTTGGGGGTGTAAATAACTCCGATGCGTACTTCCATGCCCTTACCCTAACCGCTAAACGCTTCTAATTCCCATTCAGCCAATGCGAAGGTCAGGATGGCTACGACGAGTAGGCCTTAGTTCTACGTCGATCCGTTCAGCGATCGACCTAAATATCCCCGAGGCCTCACCGGCAGGATCAGACACGACGATGGGGACTCCTTCATCACCGCCCGCCCGCAGTGCTCGCGACAGTGGCACCTGGCCCAGCAAAGGAACTTCAAGTTGGTCGGCTAATTCTTGGCCACCGCCCGCGCCAAAAATATCGTAGGCCACCCCATCATCACCTCGGAACCAGGACATGTTTTCAATAACCCCGACCACCGTAAGATTTACTTTGTCGGCCATCGATCCCGCCCGCTGGGCAACTTTTTGCGCCGCAGGCTGAGGGGTAGTAACGATCACTACTTCAGCTCTCGGCAGAAACTCGGCGATAGAAAGTGAAATGTCTCCTGTTCCGGGAGGGAGATCAACAACAAGGTAATCAGGTTCACCCCAGTGGACATCAGTAATAAATTGCTCGAGAGCTTTGTGCAACATTGGGCCGCGCCAAATTACTGCTTGGTCTTCGGCAGTGAAAAACCCCATAGAGACTGAGCTGACACCATGCGTTACGGGAGGAACGATTACATCATCAATCAGGTCAGGGGGTCGATCGACACCGAGCATTCTTGGTAGCGAAAATCCCCACACATCGGCGTCAATGACCGCAACGCGATTACCTCGTTCGGCTAATGCGATTGAAAGATTGGTTGTAACTGAGGATTTACCAACACCACCTTTCCCAGAAGCAATCGCAATAATGCGAGTACGAGAATCGAGAAAAGGATTTATTCGGGGTCGAGGCGGTGGGGGTCCAGAATTAACGTCAACTACCGCCAACGGATTAACCGGAGGATCACCTTTCAATATTCGAGCAAGAGCAATCCGCTCTTCATCATTCATGAGTCGAGCGTCTACTTCGACTACCTCAACTCCTTGGTTGGTGAGAACCGCCTCTTTAATTCGAGTCGCTAGTTCTCCCCACTGGCCTCGATCTTCTAAGGGATGGGCCACGGCCACTACTACTGCCGAGGCGTCGATCGCAACCCCGCGAACTATCCCGAGTTCAGTGATTGGGTACAACAGAATTGGATCGTCAACCGTCCCGAGCACGGCTCGAACCGCCGCCTCTTGAGAACTCTTAGAACCGATACTCATGCTGATGCTCCATCAATCTAACGACTATCAGGCGGGAGGGCATTTGCACTATCACCATAGGTAGAATACATCCGTGACTCAATCTCGCCCAATAGTGGCTCTGCCGCCAAACGATCCTGACCACGGATTGAGCCACGATCAATTCAATGCCGCAGTAACCGCTATGACTAGCGCTTTTGGCGACCCTACCCGCCGGGAAATTTATTTAGCTGTCCGAGACAATCCTGATGGTTTCACCGCCAGCGAAATTGCGGAGCAGTTTTCTCTTCACTCAAATGTCGCCCGTCATCATCTAGAAAAATTGAGTGGCGGTGGATACTTGACCGTAGAAATTGACACGGCCACGACTCGAAGTGCGGGACGGCCATCAAAGCGCTACCGAGCGGCACTGATAGAAGGTGGAGCGCTAGCGATTCCGTTGCGGCACGACGATTTACTCTCTCATCTGCTAGCACGAGCACTAGACGCTTTGGGTCCTGAACAAGCCGAAACAATCGCTGACGAAATTGGATTTGAGTACGGGCAAATGTTGGCTGAGCGGATGGAACCAAATGCACAACAGCGCTCAGTGCAAAGCGCCATCGCCTCTGTTGCTGATGCTCTCACCGCGCTCGGATTTGATGCTCACGCTGACACTAAAGGAAACGATCTCGCCATTGTTTCGGAATGTTGTCCATTTGGAGATACCGCTCAGCAATATCCTCACGTAGTGTGCGCTCTAGATCGCGGGATGATACGCGGGATGCTTGCAGGACTTTATGGCGATACAACTCCACACTTTGAATCCAGCCGGCCCGGCGGCGCTGATCGCTGCGTCGCTCGGGTCTAATTAAAGTCGGGCTGTGACTCGGGCCTATCTAGATCACGCATCAACATCACCTCTAAGACCAACTGTCCTTGCGGCCATGTTGCCGTTCTTGAGTGATCATTTTGGCGATCCTGGTCGGTTGCATCAAGAAGGTCACTTCACGCGGGTGGCGGTAGAAACGGCAAGAGAACAAGTAGCAGTACTATTTGGCGCCCATCCTCGGGAAGTTGTGTTCACTGCCACCGGCACTGAATCAGTTAACGCGGCAATTTGGGGAGCCACAAACCGTAGTTTCGCCGAACCACAAGGGAAATCTCACATAGTCACTAGCCAAGTAGAGAGCTCTTGTGTGCTGGACGCTTGCGCTCGGTCGGGATATGAGATTACCGCGGTTGGAGTTGATAATTGCGGAAGATTTTTAGTTGAAGAAGTTATAGGAGCTTTCCAACCCGAAACAGTATTTTTAACTTTGCAACTCGCTAATCACGAAGTCGGAACAATCCAGTCGGCTATTCCTGAGATACTGGCGATAGCAAAAGAACGAGGAATACTCACCCACGTAGACGCCCGTGCGGCCGCGGGACATTTAAAGCTCAACTTTGCTGATCTTGGATCCGACCTTTGTTCAATCACGGCTGACACTTGGGGTGGGCCACTGGGATCTGCTGCACTTTTAATTAAACGCGGGTTGAGAATTTCACCACTACTCGTTGGCGGAATGCAAGAGCGGGCTCGACGAGGGGGATCAGAAAACGTTGCCGCCATTGTTGGATTTGGTTCAGCAGCAAACGAAATATGGGCTGGCGACCAGTTGGATATTGAGGCTCGATTGGCTCGTCAATACACGGATCAGATAATCGCCGGTTCTTTAGCCCTACCTGGTGTTCAGCAACTTGGTGACCCTAAACAACGACTCCCCCACCTGGTCTGTATTGCCGTGAACGATGTTGAGTCAGAACCAATTCTTCTCGGGCTAGATCAGCATGGGGTTGCCGTTCACTCCGGGTCCTCCTGTTCTAGCGAGGCCTTAGAACCGTCTCCCGTACTGACGGCAATGGGAGTTGACGCCGATAAATCACTACGGGTCAGCTCGGGCTGGAGTACTACAAAAAAAGACATAGACACTTTCTTGACCGAGTTTCCTCTTGTTCTCAATCGGCTGCGAGAACTGAGAAGCGGATAGCATCAATCTGTGGAAAATAACTGGTCGGCTTTGTCAAAAACCCTCACCGAAGTCTTAGGGCTATCAACTCCGCCCATTGCCATAACTTTTTCGGATAGCGCCCCCAATGGAGTAAAGAACTTTGATGCACCAATGGCTCAGCCTGCCGACGATGGCCGTACTGGGCGTGTTCCGGCGGGCTGTGTTTTTTGGATGAAGGCCAGCGATAAAACTTTTTCTACTGTGGCCCAAGATCACGGAAACTGCTCAGTAGGAAGTTTGACTCACGGATTTAAAACCATTGAAGAGGTAGCGGGTAATTCTGATGTTGCGGCACTGATTGATTCGGGCTGGGTGACGCTTGATGTCGTTCCACAAATTCCGACAGTAACCAAAAAGCCTGGGGCAGTAACTTACGGGCCTCTAGCCGAAAGCCCTTTTGACCCTGATGTGGTCTTGCTTAGAGTCAACCCTAAGCAAGTAATGGTTATCCACGACGCATGGCCGAAAATGCATTTAGAGGGAAAACCTCAGTGCCACATTGTCGCTATTGCTAAAGAAAAAGGTGAGGTAGCGGCCAGCGTGGGGTGTGCTTTAAGTCGTGTGCGTACCGGCATGTCGGTTCACGAAATGACGTGCGCCATCCCCGCGTCGTTATTGAGTGAGGTTATAGAAGCGCTCGTTTCAACTTCTAGTGCTGATAATTTGGTGGCCCGTTACGCGGGCACTGACGCCTTGCGTTTCGCGTAAATATTTATTTTTTAGCCGCTTCGAAATACGGGTTAGACCCCGAAGCGTGGTCAGTCACATCGGCTACTTTCTTAATTTCAGGGACGGCTTCCAAAATAGCGACTTCAATTCCTTGGGAAAGAGTTGCGGCGGCCATTCCACAACCTTGGCATCCCCCAGAAAGACGGAGGTAAGCCACATCTTCTTCGACGGCAACAAGATCGGCTCGCCCACCGTGGGATGCAATCGCGGGATTTATTTCTTCTTCCAATACCGCGATGATCATTTGAGCAACCGGACCCGAAAGGTCAGCTTCAGGCCGTTCGGTAAATGCGGGGGCAGGCTCGGGGTGATTGGGATTTTGCATAACCATCCCCGCGGGCCCAAAATCAAGTGTCGCTCCCACGATTTTTTCAATACTGCTGTTCTCTATAACCACCGTAAGGTCATCGTGGTTTTGCACTAGGTCGGATTCACTCGCGATCGAAACAGGCCGCAACTCCATCGTGTAGGTATAAGCCCCGTCGCGCTCGCCGCTCACTTCAACCCAAAGAGCCAGTAATTCGGGGTCAGTCTCGCCTTCTCGGACCTCAAGCACCTTGGTTCGAGCTTGATCGGTAAGGATAAGTATTGGCCCCACAGGTTGACTCATACTTGTCATGATACAGGTATGCCCCGAGTTGTTCTGCTTGTGCCGACATCGTCTTATCGCACCAACGATTTCATTACCGCCGCGCGCGCTCTCGGAGTTGAGTTGATTGTTGCCTCTGACCAACCGCCATCTTTGCCTGACCCTGGGGGCGTGCGGTCACTAGTGGTGGACTTTAACGACCCCACCAAAGCTGCGGATCTAATTGTGGGGTTGGATAATAAGCAAGGAGTCGATGGGGTCGTCGCCCTTGATGACCAAGGAATCGAAATCGCGGCCTTGACGGCTGACCGGCTAGGACTACGGTCCAGTTCTCCGGCCGCAGTTTCCCACACGCGCGACAAGGCGTCACTGCGAACTGCATTGGCTAAGCGCGAAGTATCTCAACCCCGTTTCGCTGTCTTTGACGACCCAGAAGAAATTCCCGCTATCGGATTTCCGTGCGTAATCAAGCCGGTTGGACTATCGGCTAGCCAAGGGGTGATCCGGGCGAATAATCACGACGAAGCCACTCGAGCGGCGAAATGGGCGCAAAAGATTGCTGGTGGGGGCGAAATGATTGTTGAAGAGTACGTCTCGGGTTCGGAAGTAGCGGTAGAGGGTCTTTTGCGCGATGGCAACTTGGAGACTCTGGTGATATTCGACAAACCCGATTTAATGGAAGGCCCATACTTTGAAGAAACTATTTATGTAACCCCGTCACGCCATAAACCCAAAATAATAGAAATGGTTAAATCGACTTCGGCCGAAGCTTGCCGCGCCATAAATCTCACCGAAGGGCCCGTTCACATTGAATTGAGGATCAGTGGCGATCGATGCTGGGTCATCGAGGTAGCCGCCCGCTCTATTGGTGGCCTATGCGCACGAACTCTAAGTTTTAGTACTGGAGTTAGTTGGGAAGAAATAATCTTGCGTCATGCTCTCGAAATGCCGATTGATTTTACGCGAGAAAGATCTGCTGCGGGGGTGATGATGATCCCTATTGTCAAATCGGGAGCACTAACTGGAGTGCAGGGTAAAGACGCCGCCTTGCGTAGCGACAACATCGTTGGTGTCGAGATAACCGTCCCTATTGGCCGATCGATCAAAACTCTCCCTGAAGGCGATCGCTATCTCGGGTTCATATTTGCTCGAGCCCAAACTCCCGCGGAGGTGGAACAAGCACTGCGGCTCGCTCACGCAAAACTTAAAATTGAAATCACCTGACTTCTGTCCTTCAATCAATTAGTCTCTACGCTGATAAGCATGCGGATACTTCTCGTCGCCACCTACGACCTTGGTCACCAACCGCTATCTATTGCTGCCCCCGCAGGACGCTTGCGGGAAGACGGCAACGAGGTTCGTTGTCGTGATCTGTCGATAGAGAAATGGGATCCAGCTGATATCGAGTGGGCGGAGCGAGTGGCGTTTTCGGTTCCTATGCACACCGCGGCCGTGATCGCCCAGCAAGTAATTACCGAAATACGATCCCAACGACCAGACCTACCTATCGCCGCATTCGGTCTCTACGGCCATGTTTTATCTGGGTTAGTTGACCGAGCGCTATCGGGTGAAACTGACGATGCGTTGAGCGCGTGGATTGCTCTTAATGCTGATACTCAAGTTATATTTCACGACCGGATCAAACCATCGCTGCCCGCGCGCGATCTCCTTCCTTCACTGGATCAATATGCCCACCTGATATCCGGCGAAACTGCTGTCCCCGTTGCTTACGTAGAAGCGTCTCACGGCTGCTCGCACCGGTGTCGGCATTGCCCAGTTCCGGTGGTTTATGACGGCCGGATACGAATTATGGCGACTGACTCAGTAATAGCCGACATCGAACAACAAGTAGCAGTGGGTGCGAAGCATGTCACTTTTGGTGATCCGGACTTTTTGAACGGGGCCCAACACTCGCGCAGAGTCGTAAAAGAAATGCACAGTCGTTTCCCTGATTTAACTTTCGACTGCACCGTAAAAGTAGAACACGTCATTAAATACGCCGACGTATGGAAAGAATTTTCTGAATCTGGGTGCCTATTTGTCGTATCGGCGTTCGAATCAGTTGATGAAGCCACTCTGCTGCGGCTAGACAAGGGCCATACGGTCGCGGATATGGAACGAGCAGTCGCAATACTGAAAGAACACTCAATAGCAGTCAGGCCGTCATGGATGCCTTTCACTCCTTGGACTACTCCCGACCAAGTGCGCAAACTGCTCGAATTCGTTGCTCAAAATGGATTAGTAGGCAACGTTGATGTGGTTCAGTACACCATTCGCCTGCTTTTGCCGCCGGGGTCGCTGTTGCTTAGTCACCCCGATCTAGTCAAATACTTAGGAGACTATGACTCAACCCGAGGATTTTGGAGTTGGGAATCAGCCGACCCACAAGCGGACTCGCTCCATCGCAGACTTGCGACACTGGTAGAAACTAAAACTGCCGCCGGAGAACATTCGGTTGCCATTTATAATGCAGTGCGAGAGGCGTGCGGCTTGCCGATGTTAGATCTATCCCCTGACGAAATTTCCCAAGCCCCTCATTTGAGCGAAGCGTGGTTTTGCTGCGCTGAGCCGACTGCATCCCAACTCATAGACTTTTCTCCTACGGAAACTCAGTCGGCTTGAAAAGATAATTCGGAAAGTTTCCACCCCATTGCATCACTGCCAATAGCAGTGAACAATGCTGCCCCGCCTTCGTAAGTGAAAGCACACTTTTCTGTACTGGCATTTACGCCAACGCAGCCTTGAAATACCCACTCAGCTTTGGCGCCACTAGTAGAAAATAGGCTCTCTACCACCACATCTTCGGCACAACGCGACGCCGCCGCCTTATCACTGGCTTCCCATGCGTTCACCGTGGTTTCGGTGGCTTCTTGAGCAGAAGTGCAAATAACACCTATCGTTACGGTGCTTTCTCCTTGGTCATCAGGAATAGAAGAATTGGATTCTTCTGTTCCTGATGATTTTGAGTCATTGCTACTACACGCGCTCCCACCAAGAACTGAAACCAAAATTATTCCGACAATAAGTCCGCATTTCCATTTTGGTTTAGCCATTGGTGCCATCACCTTTCTTGACTACGCAAAACATTAAGGGCCGAACCAGCACGAAACCAACCAATATGCTCTTCTGACATCGTGTGTTTAGTTTCGATTTCGTTAACCGACCCATCGTCTTTACGAATCACCACAGTTACTGGCTTTCCAGGGGCCAAGTCGGCCAAACCGACAATATCAATGCTGTCATTTTTTTCTATGCGCTCGTAATCGTTGGGATTAGAAAAAGTGAGAGCTAGCACTCCTTGTTTTTTTAAATTGGCTTCGTGAATTCTGGCGAAAGAGCGAACCAAAATAGCTCGGCCATTCATGAAGCGAGGTTCCATGGCGGCATGCTCGCGTGACGACCCTTCGCCGTAGTTTTCATCTCCTATTGCTATCCAAAAAATCCCCGAATCTTTATAAGATCGAGCGAGATCGGGTAAAGGAGTTACCGACCCATCACGCACATCGATTCCGGTTCCGGGCTCATCTAGAGAGAAGGCATTATTAGCACCAATAAAAAGATTTTGACTGATATTAGTGAGATGGCCGCGATAGCGCAGCCACTTTCCGGCCGGTGAAATATGGTCAGTGGTGCACTTGCCTACCGCCTTTAGCAAAACTCTAAGACCTAAGTAATCCTCTCCGCTCCACTCTGGGAATGGCTCAAGTAATTGCAACCGATCAGAATCGGGTTTGACCACTATTGCGACGCTGGTTCCATCAGCCGCAGGAGCAACGAAACCCGGTTCGCCCGGATCAAATCCTTTTTCTGGGAGATCGGGCGCTGACGGAGCCGAGAGTAATACTTCAGTCCCGGCATCAGAAATAATCGGCTCGAGCAAAAAATTGTGGTCTAGTCGACCGGAGAGAGCGTAAGCCACCACTGTTTCGGGTGAGCCAATAAACGAAAGCGTAGAAGCATTCCCGTCGTTGCGCGCAGGAAAATTGCGATTAAAAGATGAAACGATGGTGTTTGTCCTACCGGCTTCGGAATCATTGCGTTTCCACTGTCCGATACATGGCCCACAAGCATTAGCTAAAACTGTGGCGCCGATTGCCTCTAGGTCAGCAAGTAAACCGTCACGCTCGATAGTGGCACGAATTTGTTCTGATCCGGGTGTTATCAATAAGGGCGTACGTACTTTAAGCCCAGCCGCGCTGGCTTGACGGGCGACATTGGCTGCTCGGCCGATATCTTCGTAAGACGAATTGGTACACGAGCCCACCAAAGCGAAAGAAATGTCTACCGGGTAACCCTCAGAGATAGTGGCTTGTTTTACATCAGAAATAGGGCGATCGAGATCAGGAGTATGCGGACCTACCAAGTGGGGTTCAAGCTCACCAAGATCAATATCGATAACGCGATCAAAAAACCGTTCGGGGTCAGCTAAAACTTCGGGGTCGGCTCGTAGGTGCTCGGAGTTTCTATCAGCCAACTGGGCAATATCAGATCGTTCGGTGGCGCCAAGGTACTCAGCCGCCTTTTCGTCGTAGGGAAAAATAGAGCAGGTAGCCCCGATTTCGGCCCCCATGTTGCAGATCGTAGCTTTACCAGTAGTTGAAATCGATTTAGTGCCAGGACCGAAGTACTCGACAATAGCGCCGGTGCCACCTTTAACCGTAAGGATTCCGGCCACTTTAAGAATTACGTCTTTAGCTGACGCCCACCCCGACAACTCACCGGTGAGGTGAACGCCTATTACTTTAGGAACACGCGTGTTGTAAGGCCATCCAGCCATAACGTCGACTGCATCTGCACCACCAACACCAATCGCAATCGTTCCGAGCCCACCGGCATTGGGAGTGTGGCTATCAGTTCCGATCATCATCGCACCAGGGAATGCGTAATTTTCAAGAACAACTTGATGAATGATCCCTGACCCAGGTTTCCAAAAACCCAGACCGTATTTTTCGGATACGGAACGCAAAAAGTCGTAAACCTCAGAGTTAGTGCTAATTGCTTCAGCCAAGTCGGCTTTGGCTCCAACTTGTGCTTGGATTAGATGGTCGCAATGAACCGTGCTCGGCACCGCAACTTTTGCTAACCCGGCAGTCATGAACTGCAACAACGCCATCTGCGCAGTGGCGTCTTGCATGGCCACTCGATCAGGCCGGTAATCGGCGTAATCTACTCCCGGCGATAAGCCCACCGTATCTACCGCATCAGAGTGCGCAGCCAGAATCTTTTCGGTGAAAGTAAGCGGCCGCCCCAAACGCTCTCGTACTACCGCCACCGCATTTGGGTAACGCTCGTAAACGTCTCTAACTAATTGAATTGGCGTACTTGATTGCGCAGTTGGATCGGCCACTATCTCAGGATTCGATTCGATCAATCTCTTCTATTACTACTGTCTCCATGACATCACCTACTTCAGTTGCTTGCGCGACTTCAATTCCAGAAGTTACGAAGCCAAACAAGTTGTAGTCCTTACTCAACTTCTTAGTGCAATCGTCAATACAGATAAAAAACTGCGATCCGTTGGTCCCAGGTCCAGAGTTGGCCATAGCCACCGAGCCAAGAATGTATTCAGCAATTACTGGCTCATCAGGAAACTTGTAACCCGGGCCGCCAGTTCCGGTTCCTTGCGGGCATCCCCCCTGAACAACAAACTCAGGGACTACGCGGTGGAAAGTAAGGCCATCGTAATAACCGTCTCGAGCTAGGCCAACAAAGTTATTGACCGTAGTCGGAGCCAGTTGGGGATCAAGATCCATAACGATGGTTCCCCGATTTGAAGTAATAACGGCTCGGTATATTTTTTCAGAATCAGTCTGAGGGTCGGGAGGCGTAGGCATGAAGAAGACCTTTCTTTCGGGTTAAGACTTTTTCTTATTTTAGATTGGTTGCTCTCACTAAGGATACGCGAGCACCTTAGCCACGGAACTATCCACCTCCGCCGCTAGAACTGGGCGAAGAAAGGGCATTGGTTACATCAGTTAGTAACTGGCGGGCTTGAGCCGCAAATCGCCCATTGGGCTCGGTGACCAAATAGCGCTGGAGATCACCCTGAGCGCCAGAAAAGTCGGCAAACTCATTGGCCCGGACAATGGCCCGAAAAAACCGGGCCTCGGAGTATTCGGGGTCGGCCAGCAAGGCGGCGTCGAGCCGCAGTTGAGATTTTTCAACCAGCCCGGCCGCATCAACCGCGGGGCCGGCTCCCGCCGTGAGGTAGAGGATCCGGCCTGATTGCGCCAATGCGGGAGCGTTGCTCGCGTCGATGGTCAAGATTGCGTCGTATTGCTCTAGGGCGAGGGCTAAATCACCCTGGGCTTCTAGGTACTGAGCCAACAAAAGTCGGGCAGAAATATCTTTGGGGTCGGCCGCAACCGCAGCCTCTAATCGACGCTGTCGATCAGCCGAACTGACTTTTTTATCGCTAGTTGACTCAGTATTGCCAGTAACGCTCTGCCCTGGGAGTCGAATTCCTACTGCGAAAGCCAAACTTATAGCAGCAATAACGATAAAGGCTGAAATTGCGCTTATAGTCAAGACTCGCCGGCGACTAGAAACTGGCGGTGACGCTTCTATTTCTTTCCCGTCAGAACTTAACTTCCGCAAGACGATTGCTGTGCGTGCGGTGTAGTCGTCATGAAGATTGCGGTAAGAATCTTCATCGATACCACCAGAAGAATACTCTGACTCTAAATTTTCTAGTGACTGTAATAAAAAATCTCGTTCAGTTTCTAAAGCAAATTTATCTGGGCTGGTCATTTTCCGCGTGCTTTTTTTACTTCTTCGCGATCGGATTCAGTGGGAGTAAGGCGGGTAGAGCGACTACGCGACATGATGGCAATCGTTATCCCGACTCCCCCTAAAACTAACAATAAGACGGGTAGGCCCCACACCAAAATCCCTAGTCCGCCACCATCGGGATTGAGCAGTATCGACTCGCCGTAACGGTTAGCGTACGAATTTTTTATCTCCGCCTCGTCCTCACCAGCCTTTAGCCTCCTCAGCAGATCCTTACGTATAGATCGAGCGCTAGTTGTTGTTGAATCAGCCACATTAAGTCCTTCACAATCAGGACAACGCAACTCCGCGGCAAGGTCGCGAGCTCGATCATTAATCGTCACTTTTCCACCAGTAGGCCAAAGAGCCCACACCGCGACAACAGTCATTAATACAAAAAGTCCTAACCCAGGAATAATTCGTCGAGCAGAAAGACTCATCGGCCTTGAGCGGATCCAAGCAACGACTCAAGGTCGCGCAATGTAGTAGGGCCGATCTGTGCTCCAGTGATGAGCCCATTGGCGTCTAGCGCAAAAGTTTCTGGCTGACCGCGGGTAGCAAAATCTAAAGCGGCTCGAGAGTCGGGGTCAGTAACAATTACCCAGTCTATTCCTTCTGCTTTGACATAAGCTTTAATTGCTCTAGTCGAATCATCTCTCACTATCCCTACTAACGCCACTCCTGGATCATCACGATAACGATTAGCGAACTCTTTAAGTGCGGGTAACTCATTACGGCACGGTATGCACCATGAATTCCAAAAGTTAACAATCACCGCTTTACCTAACAATGTGTTGGTATCAACTGCTGTGCCGTCAAGGGCTCGCAGCGATAACTCGGGGGCGGGTTGTCCAACTAGCTGACTTTTAGTCGCGTCGATACGGGGGTCGTTTCCTACCTGCATCGCCAAGACAACCCCTAATCCGACGACCACCGCACCAACTGACAGTGCTATCCAACGGGCAGAGTATTTCATGCCGATATTGTTTCTCGTTTGCTATCAGGGTCTTTATCGACAATGACTGAGCGTCGGCGTTTAGGCAAAATCGCCAAAGTCGCGCCGATTGCTATTACGCCTCCACCAATCCAAAGCCAAAGAACCATGGGTTTTATCGCGATGCCCAAAGTGGCCTTCCGGCCATTAGCTGGCGACGAAATTAGCGTCAGGTATACATCTGCTCGTAACCCTGTACGCACTGACGGAGTGCCGATAGCGCTCGTGGCGTTGGGGAAAATATTTACTGCGGGAGCATAAACCCCTAGATCCTTATCTCCCCGCATGATGCGAACGCGTGCCTTGACTACTCGTTTTTGAGGTGAGACATCAACCCGAGTCCCTAAGTAGGTGAATCGATAATCATTGAGCACGGCAGATTCGCCTCTGCTTAGTCGAACTTCGGCCTTAGTTGAATAAGCAGCAGAAACCGCCAACGCCATAGCGATAATGATCACTCCGGTATGAACCACTAGCCCACCGTAAAATCTAGGATTAGTACGAAATAAACTCCCCGCGGCTCGCAGCGAACCTTTGCTTGATCGCTCCGCGCGTGCTCCTACTACTACTTGACGGACTATTCCGGCCAATGCGAACACACCTAAACCGATAACTATAAGAACAGTTAGATCGCGAACTCCCAAAATTAACGCCCCAAGCATGGCTAACCCAGCTAGCCAGGCGGGAATAAGAAGTCGGCGGCGCAGGACTTCGCTACTTGCCGCTCGCCAAGGAAGGGCGGGCGCCGCGGCCATCAGGAATAACAAAGCTAAACCAATAGGTGTGGTCATGCGATTGAAATATGGACTCCCTACCGAAAGTTGTTGACCTCGCAAAGCTTCGGCGAGCAAGGGGTAGACCGTTCCCAATAGAACTACAAAGGCCAACGCAGCAAAAAGGAGATTGTTGGCCAAGAATGCCGCCTCGCGCGAAAACGGAGAATCGATACTCCCAGGAGTGCGTAACTTATCTCCTCGCCAAGCGATAAGACCGATACTTGTCACCGCCGTAATTGCTAAAAACGCCAGCAGCCAAGGACCGATTCCTGATTCAGTAAATGAGTGAACTGAATTTATAATTCCGGAACGAGTTAAGAACGTTCCTAAAATTGTCAAACAAAAAGTGGCAACAATTAAAGAAATATTCCATACCCGCAACATTCCGCGACGCTCTTGAACCATTACCGAGTGAATAAACGCTGTTCCGGTTAGCCACGGAAGCAATGAGGCATTCTCAACTGGGTCCCAGGCCCAATATCCACCCCAGCCCAGCACTTCGTAACTCCACCATGCGCCCAGCAGTACCCCGATGGTCAAGAAAGTCCACGCAACAATCGTGGTTCTGCGCACATCGCTTAGCCACCCTTCACCGAAGCGCCCAGTTATTAATGCCGCGAGCGCGAACATGAACGGAACCGTGAATCCCACGTAGCCGAGATAGAGCATCGGAGGATGGAAAGCCATAAGGGGGTGATTTTGTAACAACGGGTTAGGGCCTTGTCCGTCAAGCGGTGCGGAAGCGAGTTTGATAAACGGATTAGCAGGGCCCAGAACCAAAGCAAAGAAAAATAGCGCTACTACTAAACCGATGAGTGTGGCCCAAGCCACTAATGGATCGACGGTACGGTGGCGAAACTGCCACGCAGTGACGGCTAAGTAGCCACCGAGAACTACAAGCCACAACAAAATAGAGCCCTCGAGCGCGGCCCATAGCCCAGTAATACTAAATAGCAATGGAGTGCCCGAGGCGTTATTTTGCGCCACGTAGCGAAGAGAAAAGTCGTGGGTTACGAGAGCCCACTCCATTACCCCCGCCGCCAAAACGGCGGCTATCAATACTCCGAATACAAATCGACGGCCAATGATCAAAAAGGAGTCATTTTTTTGAATAAGACCTCGAGCCAAAAAAACAATGCCCAGAGCAGCCGAACTTGCTCCCAACGCCAAGGCAAGAACGCCTAGTTCAGCTTTCACGAAATACTGGGGGCTTTATCGGTATCTACTTTTGGCGGCTGATACTCATTACCGTGACGGATCATTATCCGATCAGAATCGAAATTCTTTCCGCCGCCCCAAGCACCTTCACACACCACCGGAGCATCTGCTTTAAACAACTCCGGTGGATCTCCCTGATGGACGACATTCACCGTCGTCTTTCCGTCAGTTATGTCAAAGTCAACACCTTTTTTAGTTTCAGTTACGCTCCCAGGAACAACCGCTCCCGCGATACGCAAACGGCTATCCCCTTGTGCACCCCTACTATCCACCGCCTCAGTGACCGTGCGGTAATAAACCACATTTCCCGAAAGAACAACGCCCAAAATAATGACCGCGACAACTGCTACCGCGCAGAGCCCGACCGCAAAAATTGACCGCCGGCGTTTGCGTTCCATTACGAAGTCTCTTCTTTGTTCTCAAGCCGCCGAATGCGCATAGTTAACCTCAACCAATAAACGCCTAACACTAAAAAAGTGATTCCCCAGCCCGCAGCTACGTAGCCCACGTCAGTCATTGACTCAACTCCGGATTAATCGACCGACTCATAGTCGCCGGACCAGGAGTACCCGCTCCTGCTTGCCGTTCAGCAATAGCAGTGGCCAGTTCGTGCTCTTCCATATTTTCTTCAAGTGCAGCAAGGCGATAGCGCCGGTCGAGCAGATAGACGTAAAGCAAAGTAAAGGCCAGCGCTCCTAGCCATAGCGTCAAGGCCATTACTCCGGTGATATTGGCTTTTAGGGACGGATCAAAAACGCTGGCTTGCTGATGCAGTGTTCGCCACCACTCCACCGAAAAGTGCACGATAGGCACGTCGGCAAAAGCAATTAAAGCCGCGATAGCGCTGCGCTTAGCTCGAGCATCCGGCGCTGCGGGCACTCGACGCAGGGCCAAATAACCAACGTAAAGAAAAAATAAAACTGCAGTAGTAACTAACCGCGCGTCCCACGCCCACCAGACTCCCCATACTGGGCGACCCCAGAGCGATCCAAGGATAAGGGTGAGAGCGGTGAACAAAACTCCGATCTCAGCTGAAGCTCCGGCTACTCGATCCCACACCATTGCCCGAGTGCGAGGCCAGAGCCAAAGCGCCGAAGCAACCGCAGTGACCATAAAGGCGAGATAGGCGACCCAAGCAGTAGGGACGTGGAGGTACATCAAACGCTGGGCGTCACCTTGTATTGAATCAGGTGGTGCGCCCCAGAGGCCAAACAATGCCAGCGCAATTAGAGCGACAATCGTGGCCCAACCTAAAGCCCGTCGTACTGCGGGTTTAAATAAAATCACGATTCCTCCAACAAAGAGCCGAAACTCAGCATTCCTATTGCGGTAAACAACAATGTTGATACAAACAAAATACCAATCCACGGCCAACCGTCAGAGATAGAGCCATCTATTCCAATTTCCCACGCACGCGTTGCTCCCAAAAGAATGGGGGCGGCAACCGGCAACAATAAAACTGGAACGAGTGTCTCTCGTACTCGCAATCCCGAGGCCAACACTCCGTAAAGAGTACCGATAGAAGCCAGCCCAATGGTCGCGACCAGTGCGGCCAGGATCAAGAAGCCAACCGAGGCAACACTTACGTTAAAAAGCACAATCACGCCAACGGTAAGAACTACTTCGAGCAAAGCAAGTTCAACTGCGATAGCAGCGGCCTTGCCTAAAAATATCGCAGAAGGGTCGAGGCCGGACAGTCGCAAGGCATCGCTGGCACCATTAGCAGACTCAATTGAATACGCGCGCGATATAGCTAATAAAAGCGCAAGCAAAATAGTGATCCAAAATAACCCGGGCGCCACTCGGGCCAGTATCCCGCGGTCAGGATCAAGCGCGAATGCGAATAGCACCAAAGTGATTAGTCCAAAAGGAATAATCTGGCGAATAGTTACTCGCGATCGAGCCTCAATTCGCAAATCTTTACCGGCCATAAGGCTGGCCTCTTGTATGAGATTCATGCCTCCACCGGTTTCACTGGCTCAGTCTCGCCTGCTGGCACCGGAAGGGTCTTACCGGACTGAAGCTCAATCTCTCGATCGGCTAGTGCCCGACTGCGATCTATCTCATGAGAGGCCAGAATAACGGTTCTCCCTTTGGCAGCCGCATCTCGTAGCACTTCGTCGAGAATTTCTCGACCGTCGGCATCGAGACCCGCGTGGGGCTCATCGAGCAACAAGAGTCGGGGAGAAACCGCCAATGCTTTAGCAATTGAAAGCCTCCGTCGTTGGCCAGCCGACAGTTTGCCATGCAGAGTGTCGGCCAAACGACCTAGCCCTAGTTGATCTAGCGCGTCGTCGGCTACCGATGTGGGCTGCGAACGAGAACGAGTGAAGAAATAAAGATTTTCTCGCACCGTAAGTTCGTCATAGCAGCCAGTTTCGTGAGCAACCAGTGCGACTTCATCTCGATGGGCACGACAATTGATCCGAAGATTTTTTCCCAAAACGATTACTTCACCCGAAAATGCTGGGACTAAACCCGCGATCAGGCGCAAAAGGGTGGTCTTGCCTGCACCGTTGCCACCAGAAAGTAAAACTACTTCGCCTTCGCTTACCTCAAGATTTACGTCCGTAAGAGCGGGAAAACGGTCGATTAAACAAACTACTGAACGAAGAGAAACTGAAGACACTGGCAAGCTCATTGCTTAGAAACCGCGAAACTTAGGCACCCGTTTTTCTGAAAATGCTGCCAGACCCTCTCGTAAATCTTCACTAGAAAAAGCCTCTGCTTCGCGCTCTTTTAATGCTGTAATTGCTTTCGGATTAAGTTGGTTGGTGGACTCAATGATACCTATTGCGTACTTATTACTACGAACGCTAAGTGGAGCGAGAGCGGCCACCTCAATCGCTAAGGCCGTTGCTGCTTCTAAAGCATTGCTGGCTCTGCGCTGTACTAGGCCGCACCGTTCGGCTTCATCGATATTTAGAGTACGGGCAGTCAGCAAAATGTCGCGGGTGGCCGCTGATCCGACTACCCGCATTAAACGTTGAGTATTAGCTGCGCTGATAACAACTCCCAGCCGAGCGGCCGGAATACCAAATACCGCGTTATCGGAGACAACCCGCAAATCGCAAGCCACCGCTAGTTGCATTCCAGCACCCAGAGCAGTTCCGTTTATCGCGGCGATGACTGGAGTGGGGTAAGTAACGATTTCATCGAGCAGGGCTTCGAAAGCTGGACGAAAAGTATCGCCCCCACCGTGCTCAAGACCACCCGCATCTTGGGAGCGTTGGCCTAAATCGGCGCCCGCACAAAAAGAGCGGTCTCCAGTACTACCAATTACTACCGCGCCAAGATCAGGATTTTTAATTAAACAATCACGCAACTCATCACAGAGAGCGGCATCGAGAGCATTGCGACGTTCGGGGCGGTCGATAAGGGCGACGCCAATTAATCCTTGCGTTTTCCATAAGATGGGCACGATCAGGACTCGTCAATCAATGCAATCAGAGAGCCTTCGGTAACCGAACTTCCAGGTTCGACATGGATTTCTCGCACTACTCCTGGTACTTCGGTAATAACCACCACCTCACCGTCACTAGAATCGAGAATAACGAGAGCGTCGAGTTCGGCCACCATCTGACCTTCATCAACCAATAACTCAATTACCGTCGCCGGCGATCCGGCCCGAATGTCGTGCACGGCGAATCAGCGTAGTAGTAACGCCGGTCGGCTGATTAAGACAGTTGATCTATCACCAATTCAATGACTATCCACCGAATCAGGTAGGCCATCAAACATGGCCAGCATCACTGCACCAAGAGCCAACTCTTCATCAATTGGTTCGGATTCAGGCCGATGACGGCGCCAAAGCACCCCTAGAGAGATACCAATCAACGCCGCCGATGCCACCACGATCGCGACGGTGGGCCCAGCAGTAACCCACAAAACTCCGATCAACCCTCCCGCGAGGGGTATCAATATCTCCAGCGCAACAATTCCGCTGACGAGAGCAGCGTCGGGCCGGCGCCAAGCGGGCCAACTTGAACCCAAACGAGCCAGCACCGCCAACGCGACAACGATTAATGCCGAAATAAAAGCAGCCAGTAGACCTAAGAGAACACCCAAAACGGAAATATCGAAAGCGCGAGTAACAACCGCGCCAACAACTCCCGCCATGATTGCCGCCCCAAAACGAACCGTCAGCAGAAACCAGTTTTGCCGAATAGCCGCCAACCCCGTAGGGGCGGAGATAACAAAAACATCGAGCAGCACCAACAGAGATACCAGTGCCGCGATTCCCACCCAAGGGCTAACCGTAAGCATTGCCACTCCACAGAGTGCTCCCGCAAAACCAAATACCAGCATCGCCAAGTCAGAGCGGATAAGCAGCCAAATAGTTTTTAAAATATTTTCCCGATTTGATACAGCAATAGCGAATGAAACAA
>SHUY01000021.1 GCA_009694435.1 Acidimicrobiia bacterium
CGTTGGTCGGACCTAACGGCTCGGGTAAGTCGACTCTTTTGCGACTTTTACTAGGCCTGTTGCGCCCCGAAAGTGGATCGACCACCTGCTTTGGTGTCGACCCCCGCCAATTAACCGAGCGCGCGCGCGTTGGTTATGTTCCCCAACGGTCAATTTTAGGACTTGAACTTCCGGCGACGGTGAGCGAAGTAGTAGCGACCGGGCGATTGGCTCGGAGTGGGTGGTGGCGCAGACTGAAAGCCCCGGACCACCGCGCGATAGGACACGCGATTGAATCAGTTGGGCTAGCCGATCAAAGCAAACGCCCCGTGCGGGAACTTTCTGGTGGTCAACAACAGCGCGTCCTTATTGCGCGCGCTATGGCGGGAGATCCAGAATTGCTAATTCTTGATGAACCCGTAGCGGGAGTCGACGTAGAGTCTCAGCGGCAATTCCGCGACACTTTGGTTCACGCAGTTAACGCGCACCGAGCCACAGTGTTCCTCGTATCTCACGAACTAGGAGCGGTCGCTAACGATCTCGACCGAGTAATAGTGATGAAACGCAAAATAGTTTTTGACGGTACGCCAGCCAAACTCGTTGCCAGTGGAGTAGACCTCGGCGTACCGGCCGACGCGTTGCCCCGGTGGTTAGAAGGACTCACATGATCGGGGTTATTAGCCTCCCCTACCCGTTTGAGCGTGAGTTCATGCAGTACGCGCTATGGGTAGGTTTGGTCGTTGGTGCGTGTGCGCCCCTCATCGGGATCTTTTTGGTGCAAAAACGCCAAGCCCTGATGGGCGACGGCTTAGGCCATATTGCCTTTGCCGGCATTGCCGCGGGGCTGTTGCTTGAAGTTTGGCCGGTGTGGACCGCTCTGGTTGCCGCGATTGCCGGCGCCTTAGCTATTGAGTGGTTACGCAATCGGGGACGGGCGACGGGCGATCTCGCGCTCGCGCTGTTTTTCTACGGGGGGATTGCTTTGGGAGTTGTGCTCATCAGCCGCAGTTCCACCGGCGGGCTAAATGTACTGCCCTACCTTTTCGGCTCGATCCTCACCGTCGGACCTGATGATGTGCGATTAGTGATAATTCTCGGCCTAGTCATTATTTTTTCTCTAGCCATTATCGGGCGCGCACTTTTTGCCAGTCTGCTCGACGAAGAGTCCGCCCGCGTGGCGGGTTTACCGGTGGTGTTAGCCAACACAATGCTGTCGGTACTGGCGGCCATTACCGTGGTCGCAGCGATGCGAATTGTCGGAATTTTATTAATTGCTGCGCTAATGGTTTTACCCGTAGCCACCGGCCGACTAGTGGCCCGATCGTTTCGAGGCACAATAATTATTTCGGTGATCGTGGGAGTTATGTCGGTGATCGTCGGCTTAGCGGCCGCTCGCCAGTGGGCATTGGCTCCGGGAGGAGCGATTGTGCTTACTACCGCGGCCATTTTTTCGTTAGCAATAATTTTCGGAGGAGAACAGTCGCGGGCACGGTTGACAAATCGACTGCCGACGACGAATCACTAACCGAGTCAACAGACTGGGCGCACCGAAGGATAGGGATTGACGGCCGATCCGCCGCCGGGATGAACTTCAAAGTGAGTATGCGAAGCGGTGTACAGAGCATCGCCGGTGTTACCGACGTAACCAATAACTTCACCTTTACTCACTCGGCGATTGCCCCCTTCATAAGCTGAGAGGTGGAAGTAGTAATAGGTATTGCCGTCATCGCCGTTTAGAAAAGCGCCCAAACCGGAAGTTCCCCCGGAACGAAAGCTAACCGTCCCGTTAGTAACCGCGACATTAGGTGTGCCCGTGGCCGACATTAGATCGACCCCTTGGTGCCGGCCCTGGTGGCGAGGGTAACCCCACGAATCAATAAACGAAACACCCCCGCGCACTGGACACACGATACCGGTGGCGATATAAACCCCCGAATAATCCTTACCGTTGCCTTTGCTTCCACTGCGAGCAGCGTTAGCGGCTAACTCGCGCGCCTTGGCGGCTTCTTGTTCGCGACGAAACTGCGCCTCTAAAACATCGAGGGCTTTTTGCGCCTCGGCGAGTTGAGCCTGCACTGCCACTTGTTCGGCTTCGACTTGGCGCACAACTTCTTCTTGGGCAGTTTTACTGGCCTCTAAACTTTTACGCTCTTCGTCGAGGTCGTCGTTAAGCGCGGCTAAACGCCTGGCCGCCGCGTCATCACTAGCTTTAGTTTTAGCCAATAGTTTTTCGCGTCGTATTGCGTCGAGAGGGTCGCCATCAATAATCAAAAAACTTGCCGAGCTCAGCGGGTCGCGCCCGGTGTAGGCCTGCACCGCGCGTTTGTCGGCGGTGGCGCGCAAGGTAACAATCTGGGCCTTAGTCGCAACAATGCGGGCCATAGAAGCGGTGATTTGTTGGTTCAGTTCTTCTTGTCGGCCAATAGCGGCTTCGTAGCGCTGGGCGGAGGCATCGGCCGAACGGCGAGCCTCGACTGCTCGAGTGCGCGCGTCGTCGATGGGCGCGGCGCTTATTGGGTTACCCGTAGCGGCCACCAGCAGCGAGGTCGCCAGCAGCGAAGCCAGCAACGCCGAGGTGTACTTTCTCACTATCCTCATAGGTTTACTTTCACAACAGTGGCCCTCAAGACTAAGGGCACCGGATCTCAGGGCGACCCATAAGGCTAGACCAACCGCCGTGAATCAGAGGCGCGCGGCACTGTTTATGAGGTAAGACACTGCCTAGCCCGAAGGGAGTCTTTAAAAATCGTGATCCGGCAAAAGGCTCTCGCTCGTGAGTCGGCGGGGTAAAACTGCTGCGGCCAGCCAAGTAGTGATCGGAACCGCGGCGACGAGCCCAATACTGCCCACCAAGGTAGCGATGATTTCGGTGGCAATGACTTCGCTGTTGGCAATTGTTCCGAGCGATTGTCGAGAAAAGACAAACAGGATCAGCAGCGGAAGCGCTGCCCCCGCGTAAGCCAAGGCCAAAGTATTGACCGTTGAAGCAACATGGTCGCGCCCAATGCGTAACCCGGCGCGGGCGAGCGCGTGCACACTCATGTCGGGACTAGCGTCTCGTAACTCCCAGACTGCTGATGCTTGTGTGACCGTCACATCGTCTAACGCGCCGAGAGCGCCCAAAACCATTCCGGCCAAAACTAACCCCGTGATACTGATACCCCCCGAAGTTCCGACCTGAACGACGAATGCTTCGTCGCTAGTAAAGCCGGTTAAATGCGCGAGGTCGACAAAAATCATGGCCAACAAAACTGTGATGACAAGAGCGACCAAGGTGCCGAGTAGCGCGACCGTAGTCATAAAATTAAAACCATGAGCAACATAAAGCGCGAGAAAAGCAATGGCGCTTGCGCCGGTGAGAGCGACTAGGACCGGCTCTTGACCCGCCACTAACGCGGGCAGAACAAAAAACAGCAGTACAGCAAAACTCGCGCCTAGGCCGACGAGCGCGGCAAGGCCTCGCCAGCGACCCAGAGCGATGACCGCGAGCGCAAACAGCGCGAACAGCCACCACAGAACTGAGCCTCGTTGTCGGTCGTTGTATTGATAGCGAAAACCGGGTTCAGCTTTACGATCATAAGAAACCACTATTTGGTCACCAGCCGACAAGTCGGGAGATGTGGCCAGTTTGGGAATCTCAAACCGCAGCCGGGATCCCGAGTCCGGTCCGGCCTCGGGGCGAAAGCCGATGGCGTAGCACGGCACTCGGTCGGCCGCGGCGGTGCCGGCGCACGGACCCAGGCGCACCGAAACCACTTCGGCGGAAAAAACTTGGCTGTTTAATCCCAGTTGTCGAGCGTTGATTTCTGGCTCGTCGGTGCCGGCCAGCAAGGCCACTCCGACCATGGTGACCACGGCCAAAACCGCGGCCGCGATCGCTAAACCGCGTTTAACACCCCGAGAAAGGGCTATTTCTGGGGCATGATCCATTACTTACAGGTTGGTCGCTCGGGCCCATAAATACGCGGCACTGGCTTTGCGACCTAACCTGCCCATCAGCAGTATTCAGGCCCTCAATATTTACGCCGCCACCCGGTGGCGGTTTAGAAAGGAAGACTTGCGCCTCGCAAATGAATACGCCCTCATAACTGGATCGACCGCCGGCATCGGAGCAGCGATCGCGATCGAATTTGCTCTAGAAGGAGCGCAGGTAGTCGTGCACGGGCGCAACGAAAAGCGCGGGGCGGCGGTAGTAGAAAAAATTGTTGCCGCGGGTGGGAAAGCAGTATTCATCGCCGCCGACCTGAGCACTAATAGCGCCAGTGAAGATCTAGTGACTGGCGCAGTAAAAGCAATGGGCCAACTGACGATTTTAGTTAATAACGCAGTGGCCGAAGTTGTTGATGGCGCCGACTCTTCCATCGCCACCATGGACATCACTTCTTGGGAAGCCACTATGAAAGTTAACGCTACGGTGCCAATGGAATTGTGTCGAGCGGCTATTGGGCCCATGCGCAGTGCTGGCCACGGATCAATAATTAACATTTCGTCCCGGCAAGCCGAAAGACCCAGCGCCGGTTTAGCGGCTTACGCGGCGAGCAAAGGCGCACTCAACGCCCTTACTCGCGCGATCGCGGTCGAAGAAGCGAGCAACCAAATTCGCGCTAACACCATTAGCCCGGGGTTTATTTTAAATGACCAACGCGACGCCGACATCGCCGACGACCGGCGGGCGCTTCTAGAGGCTATGCATCTGACTCGATTAGGCCAAGCCCGCGATGTCGCACTCGCCGCGGTTTATTTGGCTAGTTCCGAGTCCGGATTCATAACCGGCATCAATCTTCAACTCGACGGCGGAAGCAGTAACGCTCGAGCCGCATCCTTGGGCTAAGCGAGGAACCAATCCCAAATGAGCAGTCCTTTTCTCGGGCCAATTCCCGCCCCCGTCACCGGCGAACCCCCGGCCCTCGACTCGCCCGAGTTCGCCGCCCTCATTGAATGGGAAACCGGCGAAGACGAACGCCACGTTGTACGCACCGAAGACGGCTGGAACATCACTCTTTACCGTTACCGAGCCCAAGGAAATCCCCGAGAGGTCCCGATTTTGTGCGGTCACGGACTGGCGGGAAGCCGGCTTATCTATGACGTTCACCCTAAATATTCGATGGCCCGCGCCCTCGCAGCCGACGGCTTTGATGTGTGGCTAATGGACATGAGAGGGCGCAACGAAAGTTGGCCGGACGGCGGCGCAGACGAAACTTTGCAGTGGTGCTTTGATGATTTTGTTTTTCAAGACATTCCTGCGGCGGCAAAAAAGGTGCAAGAAGTAACTGGCGCTGACGGGATCGGCTGGCTCGGTACCGAAATGAGTGGCATCGCACTTTACGCAATGGCAATTAGCAACACTGTGCCCGGACTACGCGGCGGGATCACTATGGGTTCGCCCGCCGTAACTTCACCCGACGGTGAAGTGCCGGGAGTAACGACTCCGTACCCCGAAAGAGGAGAGACTCGCTACGAGTTCTCCATGGTGCGCCACATTGGCCCCGCGCTGGCGGCGGAACGATCCGAGGTAATCGACGGAAGTTTTCGAAATCAAAACACCGACTGGTTGGTAGTCGCGCGTTACTTTGCGCACGGCGTACCCGACGAAGCCACCGCTATTATTGACCAATTCAAAGATTGGATGGATTCGCAGAGTATGCGTTCGCGCGACGGCTCGGTGGTGTGGTCAGACCGTTTGGGTGAAATAACAATCCCTATCATGGTGGCCGCAGGCGGAAACGATCGGCAGCGCCCACCCGCAGGCGCGCGTGCTACTTACGAGGCTTTAGGCAGTAAAGAAAGAGAGTGGTTTTTGGCTGGGGTAGAAACCGGATTCCCGATTGATGTCGGCCACGACGATTTTCTCACTGGCCTTTGCTCGCCCTCCATGATTTTTCCGCGCTTGGCCGAGTGGCTTGACGCTCACGTAAGCCCGCGGGCCTAAAGACTTTTAGTCATGCACTCGCGAGTTTCGCTGTCGGCCATTTCGAGTTTCTCGTGGTCGCTCGACCAAGACTTGACCTTCTACGAAAGCGCGGGGATAACCAACATCGGCGCCAGTTTGGCCAAACTAGATAAGGCCGGGTTCGCTTCGGGAGCGCAAAAAATTAGCAACGCGGGTTTACGGGTAACCAACCTCATCGGCATCGGACCCTTTCGCCTCGACGATCCGGGGCAATGGCCCGCGCAACAAGAACGGATAAAGCACGCCCTCGAAGCCGCTCACACCGTTAACGCCGAGTGCTTAGTGCTAACTACTGGGCCCGCGGGGGCTATGAGCTGGAACGAAGCCGCCGACGCGCTGGCTAGTGCTCTACAACCAATACTGGCTGATACGGGCGGAATCAAGTTTGCCCTCGAACACACCAACTCGCTCCGGGTCGATGTGGGTTTTGTGCACTCACTAGCCGATGTAATTGATTTAGCAACTCGGTTTGATATCGGTGTATGCATGGAAATAAACGCGTGTTGGGCCGAGCGCGATTTAGCGCAAAACGTTAACGACCACGTAGACCGCTTGCAATTAGTACAAGTGAGTGACTTTGCCGTGGGCACTCTATCTACCCCTAATCGGCTAGTACCTGGCGACGGCGACATACCGCTGGAGCGTATTTTGGGGGAAGTGTTAGCCGCGGGTTACTCCGGTTGTTTCGATCTCGAACTAATTGGGCCCCGCATCGACGAAGAGGGCTACGCCGCTTCGGGCGTGCGGGCGGTGGCCGTACTCAGTGAAATGCTCGACCGCTTAGGGGCCTAAGAAGTTTCGGAGCCCGGCCCCCACGAAGGGCGCGAGTCCGCTAATTCAACTAGCGGTGCCCCTTCGGAAGCCGCGACTAAATCCCAATAAAAGGCCGGCCAATCTTGTACTCCGTTAGGCCCTAACAACAACTGCACCACCCACGCTCGGGCCACCGGACGACCGCTTTCGATTTCGACTAGCGCTTGTTCAATGAGTACTGATTTGCCTCGGCGAAACGAAAGTCGAGTCGCCCCGATGAAGCGTTCACTGCCCTGAGCCTCGCTTTGATACTCCACGTGCAATTCGCGCACTACCACGATTAAATTTTCGCGCCGTAAATGGCGCGGCCAATCGGGCGACAGGCGGCTAGCCACATAAGCAATGCGCAACTCGTTGAACATGCGCACTGCGGCCGAGTTATTGAGGTGGTCTTGACGTTTATCTTCATCGCTCGCTATTGGTGTCACCACAAATAACGCCCGATAACCCAGGGCGTGCAACTGATCCACTACCGCGGACGAAGGGAGTGGGGTTTGGCTAACGCCATCAACCGGCCAAAGATCACGCTGGTCGATGGGCTCTTTTTTTGAATTCACGACCAGAGAAAGTTACCGCCGTCGACCATAAATGTGTGACCAGTAACAAAGCGACAAGCGTCGGAACACAAAAAGTGCGCTATTGGCCCAACGTCTAATTCACTATCACCGTTGCGCCCCATTGGACAAGTGCGCATAAATTCCTCGAACGCGGCGCTACCTTCGGCCCGAGGAGGAGCGGCCGCGGGAGCAATAATGTTGACAATTATCCCGTCCCGAGCCCACTCCCGAGCCGCGGTGCGCGACAAGCCCCGGATTGCCTCTTTTGATGCGTTGTAAGCGCCAAAGCCCGCTCCCCCCACTCGACCCATTGACGATCCGAAGTTAACGATCCGCCCCCAGCCCGCATCTTTCATATGGGGATACACCGCCTGCATGGCCCAGAGCGTTCCGAGAACGCCAGAATGATAAAAAACTTCAACGTCGTCAGCACTAACTTCGGCCACGGGCATGTTGGCCCGAAAAGTTTGCGCGTTATTGATCAAACCATCGACTCGGCCAAATTTTTTAACCGTGGCCGCCACCATGGCTTCAATTTGGTCGCGTTCGTTTATGTCAACTTCGACGCCCAAATTAGGAACGCCCAACTCGGTTAACTCGCCGCAGGTGCGGGCCATCTTTTCGGCGTTCCATTCGGCGACAACAACGTTGGCACCGGCTTTGCCGAGGTGGTGGGCCATACCGCGCCCGACGCCTTGGCCGGAGCCGGTGACGATGATGGTGCGGCCCAGCACCGAGTGCATCGCTTGAGTGGCGGTCGAGTCGATTTCGGGATGAGGCATGAGATGCAGAGTAGCCTGCGCATCGATGGCCGATTCGAATTCGCTCCCCGTTCAGACGGACAAAGTTTGGTTCGGACTGTTTTTACCGCAAGTCCGAATGGATTTCGCCACCGTTTTGACCCGTACCAGTGCGGCTGAAGTAGCCGGCTTTGATTCGGTATGGCTGATCGATCATCTCGCCACTCCGGCCAACAACCAGCTTGATTTGCTCGAAGGCTGGACGCTGGCGGCCGCTTTGGCGGCCCGCACGGAACGAATTCGTATTGGTCATCTCGTTACTTGCGACCCGTTTCGTCACCCCGCGGTGCTAGCCAAAATGGTGGCCACGGTTGACAACATAGCCAATGGCCGTCTCGACTTAGGGCTGGGTTGGGGTTCGATGGCCGAAGAGTTGCGAGCGTTTGGTGTTAGCGAAGAACCCAATAAGTTACGCTCGTCGCGCCTGCGAGAAACGTTAGAGATCCTTTCGCTTATGTTCTCGGGTGAACAATTCGACTACTCCGGAAATCACTACCAACTACACGGTGCGCGCGGGGTACCTAAACCTCAACAAAATCCGGTGCCGATTCATATTGGTGGTGGGGGCCCCCAACTAACAATGCCGCTAGTGCGTGACTTCGCCCACTGGTGGAATTGTCCGTCGTACGCCGTTGATCGCCTAGACGAACTAACCCCCTTGGCGGGTGAGGCGCAAATCTCAGTACAACACCCCGTCGGACTGGCCCACGATGAAAGTGACCGAGAGAAAGTTATTGCCCGGGCCGAGCGGCGCTTCGGGACTTGGGGCGGGCTTATTTCGGGCACGCCCAGTGAAGTAACCGATGCGTTGAGGGCTGAAGTGACCAAAGGAGTGCGCGGGTTTGTACTGCAATTTGATGATTTCGGTACTCCCGAGACTGTGGCCCGATTTATGAACGAAGTGGCCCCAGAAGTGCAAGCCGGCGTTGGGGCCTAATCTAATTACTGATGGCGACACTATTTACCAAAATTATCGGGGGCGAACTGCCCGGAGTATTCGTCTGGCGTGACGAGCATTGCGTGGCGTTTCTTTCGATCAATCCCGCACAACCTGGACACACACTCGTAGTGCCGCGAGAAGAAATCGACCACTGGATTGACCTCAACCCAGATTTACTAAATCACTTATCGGCGGTAGCGCAAACGATTGCTCAAGCCCAGCAAAGCGTCTACTCCCCAGCCAAAATCGGATTGCTCGTAGCCGGCCTCGAAGTGCCCCACGTTCACCTACACGTTATTCCTATCGTTAACGGCGAAGCTGATCTCCACCTTGATCAGCCAAACCCCACCACCGCAGAAGCGCTCGAAGCCGAGGCCGACAAAATCAGGGGAGCCCTACGGGCGGCGGGCGCGACGGGCGTTGATGATTAGTGCGGGCTAGTGCGCGAACGTTCGCGCATGCGTCCGGCGACGGTGCCGATAATCAGTAGCGCCACACTTACCACCAAAACGGTTGTAGCCAAAACATTTATTTGGGGCGGAATTGCCCGTTGACGGACACCAAAAATGTAGAGCGGGAAAGTGACCTCGGTTCCGGCGTTAAATAACGTAATAATAAAATCATCGAGCGAAAGCGCGAAAGACAACATCGCCGCGGCCAATAATCCGGGGATCATTAGCGGGAAAGTTACTTTGGTAAAAGTACGCATCGGACCGGCGCCGAGGTCCATTGCCGCGTCTTCAAGGCTCCAGTCAAAACCTCGGAGCCGAGCTTTTACCGTTAGCGCAACAAAGCTCACGCAAAACATCACGTGGGCAATCAAAATTGTGAGAAAGCCTCGATCAGTGCCCTGCGCGATAAACAAACTGGCTAAAGATGCCCCTAAAACAATTTCGGGGGTAGTGAGCGGCAATACTAAAAATAAGTTCACAAACGCGTTACCTCGAAAACGATAACGAGTTAGTGCTAACGCAATAAGACCGCCAAAAACTAAAGCCACTCCCGTGGAGATAGCGGCGATCTCGAGACTGAGTTTGAACGCGTCGACTAACTCAGGAATAGCAAACGGGTCTTTCCAGTTAGCGAGAGTGAACTCCTGCCACACGATATTGAAACGGCCTTTGGGCTGATTAAAACTAAAAATAACAATGACAAAAATAGGAATAAACAAATAGAGCAGCCCCAAACCTGCGTAAACATTGAGCGAAATCGTGCCCACCTTGCGCATCCACGGGGGCGGGAAAGTGCGCTCTATCGGGGCCGGGTCAATGGTCGGAGAAACTGGAGGAGCAACGGTCGCGGTCATTAGGCGATGTCCTCAGTACCTAGGACTTTGGCGTAAATCAATACCGCCACAGTGATAATGATCATCAAAGTGAACGAAAGCGCGGCCGCGGTGGGGTAGTCGAGTTGTACCAAAAATTGGTTTTGCACCACATTACCGATCATCGTGGTTTGTGGGCTGCCTAAAAAGGCGGCGTTGATGAAGTCACCACAAGCAGGGATAAACGTGAGCAGCGTGCCGGCGAATACCCCAGGTAGCGACAAAGGAAAAACCACTCGCCAAAACGCGCGCGCGGGGGTGGCGTAAAGATCTTTAGCGGCGTCGACTAAATTACGGTCAATTTTTTCAAGACTTACATAAATCGGCAAAATCATAAACGGTAAGAAGTTATAAGTAAGACCACCAATTACCGCTAAAGGAGTAGCCAACAATCGGCCGTTAGCCGCTAAAATTCCGAGGTCGCGTAGGGTTTGAACTACAAACCCCTCGTCGGCCAAGATAGTTTTCCAAGCCAGAGTGCGAATCAAAAAAGTAGTGAAGAACGGAATAACTACCAAGCCAAGCAAAAGATTGCGATAACGACCACCCCGAAAGGCGATTACGTAAGCCAGCGGATAACCGATAGCAAAACACGCGATGGTTGCGGCGGCGGCATAAACGAATGACCGCTGAAACTGTTCTCCGTACTGAGAAAGCGCGTCGGTGTAGTTCGAGAAGTTCCAGGAAAAGTTGAGAGCATTAGGGACAAAGCGATTAGGGCGGTCCGATAATGATGTTCGGAAAAGCACCATTACCGGAACCATGAAAAACAAGATGAGCCAAATAACTCCGGGGCTCAGTAGCCCGTAGGGGGCAAACCGCCCTCGCTTGGTTCCTTGGCGCGCGGTACCCGCCATATATGGCTCCTGCTATTCCGGCAGGCTCAAGAGCCGGTTATCTTGGCGAACGCGTTGTCGAACTGTTCTTCTTCTTTAGCGTTCAAAATCTTGAAGGTTTTTAGCCGCGCCTCCACCGATTCAGGCGGGAAGATCAGTTCACTCTTGGCCGCTACGGGGTCAAGGGCCGCCAAAGCGGGTTGAATGTTGGCAACGGGGGATATGTACTGAATAAACGCTTCTAGTTGGGCGGCGTTGTCGATGGTGTAAAAATAATCAAGCCACGCGGCAACTTGGGCCTTGGCTTTAGACCCTTTTACCCAGACCATCACGTCAGCAAACCGCATACCCCCTTCATCGGGAATGACAAAGCGTAAGTCTTCGTTTTCGAGTACCAATTGGGCCACATCGCCCGACCAGCCCACGCAAACCGCGAAGTCACCCGAAACCAAATCATCTTGGTAGTCATTACCAGTGAAACGACGGATTTGACCATTGTCGGCCGCCTTTTGCAATTTTCGCATCGACGGGCGCGCCTGCTTGTAAGTAACCGTGGCGGGGTCAACCCCATCGCCGAGCAAAGTCAGGCCAACGGTGTCGCGCATTTCGGACAACATCCCAACTTTCCCTTTGAATTTGGGATCGAACAGATCATTGGCGCTAGTCAGTTCGCGCCCCGTTACTTTGATGTTGTAAGCCAAACCCGTCATTCCGGTCTGCCAGGGCAAGGTGTACTCACCGGAAGGGTCCCAGGCTGGGCTTTGAAAGCCCGGGGAAAGATTGGCCACGTTAGGAGCATCGGTCAGAGGAAGTTTTTGAAGATAGCCCAGTTTTAGTAGCCGGTTGGCCATCCAGCTCGTTGGCATCGCGATATCAAAACCAACGTTGGACCCTTTGCTGAGGGGCTCTTGGTATTTAGCAAAAAACTCGTTGTTATCATTAAGCGCTTCGGAGTACTTGAGGTTGATTCCGGTGGCTTTCTTGAACTGCGCTTCGGCCTTCTCGTCAATGTAAAGCGGCCAGTTGAGTACCGACAACTTTCCTCCGACATTTTCGCCCCTCGCTCGCGCCGCGAAAGCGCCGGTATTAGACAAAATTGACGGAGCCATAGCCAAACCACCGACCACGGCGCCACCACGCATAATAAAATCTCGTCGGCTGAGTTGATCGGAAGTCGGTTTAATTTTCTTGGCCATTTTGTTACTCCTTTTGATTAGTTGCGAATTGGATAAATTATTTAACCCTTAGACTTCTATTAGTGCAGTATTGGATTCAGTTGATTCGGTATGGCGCTCGTCAACGCCGGGCAAAAGTTTGGCCGCTTCGATCTCCCAGGTGAGCCATAGGTGGTCATTAGGGCGCAACATCGGAAGATCATCGCCGTCGCCAATGTGAGTGACTAACTCGGTGCCGTCAGCACACCGCACCGCCGCCCGCACTATGGGGCCTTGAAAAGTTAAATCGGTAACCGACACCTTGAGGTGCGGCAAATCGCCTTCGGGCTCAGCGGTGGCGACAAAAATTCGTTCGGGACGGACCATAATCGTGGCCGCCCCCCCAACAACCGGCGCCAGCGATCCAATCGGCAAAGAAACTTTATTGCCGCCGGGCAACTGAATCAGTGCGTTAGCGCCGCTAATCGAATCGATATTGACGGGCAAAAGATTAGCGACGCCAATAAAACCGGCGACAAATACCGAAGCGGGCGAATGATAAATCTCTTGGGGACTACCGATTTGTTCGACGTGGCCTTCGTACATCACCGCTATGCGATCTGACATTGTGAGCGCTTCTTCTTGATCGTGAGTTACATAAACGAAGGTGATTCCCACTTCACGCTGAATGCGCTTTAGTTCAATCTGCATAGCTTGGCGCAGTTTTAAATCGAGAGCGCCCAGGGGCTCGTCGAGTAAAAGTGCGCTCGGGTAATTGACTAGAGCCCGAGCCAAGGCGACTCGCTGTTGTTGCCCACCCGAGAGTTGTCCAGGCTTGCGGTCGGCGTAATCACCCAGACGGACAATCTCTAACAACTCATTAACTCGCCGAGTGATCTCTTTTTTAGGAGTGCGCTTACTGCGCGGTCCAAAAGCCACGTTGTCGAACACTGACATATGGGGGAACAACGCGTAGTGCTGAAAAACTGTGTTGACATTGCGTTTATAGGGTGGAGTTTTTGATACGTCTTTACCTTCTAGGGTGATTTGCCCCGTAGTGGGTTGCTCAAACCCGGCGATCATTCGCAAAGTGGTGGTTTTCCCACAGCCCGACGGCCCGAGCATGGAGAAAAACTCGCCCCGCCGGATACCGAAATTGGCGTGTTCGACGGCCACGAAATCGTCAAAGCGTTTAGTGACTTGATTAATGCCAATAACGACATCGCCCAAGGCCGCGGCGTCGCCACTACCGCTGGTTTTTGGGCTCATTGCTGAAGCCATATTCCCCCCGTTTTGCTTACCGGCAGCCTAGCCACGAACACTAGGCGAGCGATAGCGCGCCCAGTCACCCCACCGTCTTGCGTTATTACTTCCCAGCCAACAAAATGAGCCAGAATCGTTAATCAATCATCGAGCAAAGGAACCCAAGAGATGGCTAAGCAAAATTATATCGGCGGTAAATGGGTCGAGGCGAAAAGTGGGGCCACCGACTCGGTGATAAATCCCGCCACGGCTGAAGTGATCGCCGAGGTCGCCGCAAGCGATAAAGCCGACGTTGACGCGGCGGTGAAAGCGGCGGCGGCGGCGTTCGAAGACTGGTCGCAAAAACCCCCGCGCGCTCGGTCCGAAATTCTTAACCAAGTGGCCGACGCCATTGAGGCCGACATGAAAACACTTTCCGCACTCGAGGTCGACAACGTAGGCAAACCCGAATCAATTATTGAGTTCGAGATGGATTTAGTAGTCGACAACTGGCGTTTCTTTGGTGCCGGTGCTCGGTTTCTTGAAGGGCGCGCTGCGGGTGAATACATGGAAGAACACACTTCGTTTTTACGGCGCGATCCACTCGGAGTAGTGGCGTCAATCGCACCGTGGAACTACCCCCTCGGCATGGCCACCTGGAAACTCGGGCCCGCGCTTGCGGCCGGAAACACCGTCGTGCTCAAACCTTCAGAGCTAACTCCATTAACCGCGCTACGGCTAGCCGAAATTACTGCCGACATTTTGCCCCCCGGAGTGCTCAACGTAATTACTGGTCAAGGCCAAGAAGCGGGCGCACCCTTAGTAACTCATCCCGACGTTGCCATGGTTTCACTCACCGGCGATGTTGCCACCGGTAAAGCCATTGCCCGCGCCGCGGCCGACACTCTCACTCGAGTGCACCTCGAACTCGGAGGCAAAGCGCCAGTCATTATTTTCGACGACGCCGACATCGAAGCCGTGGTCGCCACCTTGGCCGAAGGAAGTTTTTACAACTCAGGTCAAGACTGCACGGCACCGTGTCGAGTGATCGCTGGCCCCAAGGTCTACGAGCGTTTCGTTGCCAGTTTCACCGAAGCCGCTAAAGGCGTTGAAACCGGTGACCCTCACGACGCCAATGTCGCCATGGGGCCGATGGTTTCGGCCCGACAGCGCGAGCGGGTGGCCGGATTCGTTGAACGAGCACAAAGCGCGGGAGCCGAAGTAACCACGGGCGGACAAGCGATTGACCGCGCGGGCTACTTTTACGAGCCTTCAGTAGTAGTGGGACCCGCGCAAGACTCCGAGATAGTTCAACGAGAAGTATTCGGGCCAGTAGTAACCGTGCAACGCTTCGCCGACGACGACCAAGCGCTGGCGTGGGCTAACGATGTCGACTACGGGCTTGCGGCCAGCGTGTGGACCCGCGACGTAGGCCGAGCCATGAAAATGTCGGCGCTACTCAAATTCGGAACCGTTTGGATTAACGATCATATTCCGATCGTCTCGGAGCTTCCTCACGGGGGCTTCAAACAGTCGGGGTACGGAAAAGACATGTCGATTTATGCGATCGAGGCTTACACCGAAATCAAACACGTAATGGTTAAGTGGTGAGTTCACCCTTATCACCGGCGGACGATTACCCGATTCACCAAACCGCAGAGGTAATCCGTCATACCGCAATATCCGATCGCAACTTTTACGATCGCTACTACAACATGATGCACGACTCGACGGGTGAGTTGATGGTGATCATAGGTTTGGGCCAGTACCCCAATCTTTCGGTGCAAGACGCGTTCGTACTGGTGCGCCAAGGAACAATGCACCGAATCGTGCGGGCCTCGCGAACTTTGGGTAACGACCGCATGGACACCACCGTGGGTCCGTTTAAGTTAGAAGTGTTAGAGGGCTTGCAGCGAGTGCGCTATGTCCTAGAACCTAATGAATACGGGGTTTCTTTCGACCTAACTTTTAATGGCGCGGGGCCGGCATTTCTCGAAAACCGCCATTACATCCGACAAATGGAACGAGTGTTGTTTGATACTCAACGCTTTGCCCAGACCGGATTTTGGGAAGGCCATCTTATCGTTGACGATAAACGCACCGAAATTACCGGGCCGAAGTGGCGCGGCACCCGCGACCGTTCGTGGGGTGTGCGCCCAGTAGGTGAGCCCGAACCGGCGGGTATTTTGGCTGACGGCCCCTTGCTCATGAGTATGTGGAACTACGACCCTATTCAGTTTGACGACTACTCGATCGTTTGTATTTGTTCGGAGCGACCTGACGGTTCGCGTGACCTAGAAAACGCAACCCGAATTTGGCACGACCCTGAGAGAGAACCTGAACACCTAGGGAGATCAGAACACGCTCACGAATTCATTTCGGGCACGCGCCGTCTAGCGCGCAGCGTGCTTTCGTTCCCCCACGCACCGGGTGGCCCCCTAACTATTACCGCCACCCCGCTGATCGAATCACACATCGCCATCGGAACGGGATACAGCCCCGAGCCGGACTGGAAGCACGGGATGTACCAAGGCGAGTTAGTCGTGCAAGGCGTAGAACTTGATACCGAAACCGATGCCGATCGGTTCTACGGAATCGTTGACGCCGCGGCGCGTTTCGAAACCAACACCGGCGATGTGGGCTACGGCCTCCACGAGTACATGTTTTTAGGGCCGTTTCCTAAATACAACCTCACCGGCATTCTCGACGGAGCGCCCTAGTTAGGCCAGTCTTTATGCCCCTTTAGCGCGGGGACGAGGCGAGCGGGCATCATGGCACGGTGGAAGATGCTTCAGTATGGGCCAAACGCGACGCCGATGTGGTGTGGCACGGTTTCACCCAAATGTCGAGCTTTACCGAAAGTTCGCCCATCATGGTCGAATCGGCCACGGGCCATGAGTTAATTGATGTCGACGGCAAGCACTACCTCGACGCCATCTCGTCGCTCTGGGTAAACACTCTCGGCCACCGAGTTCCCGAGCTCGACCAAGCAATACGCGAACAACTCGATCGGGGGGCGCACTCCACCATGCTCGGAAATAGCAATCGCATTGTTACTGAATGCGCCGAAGCGTTGGCCGCAGTGGTACCGGTTGATGATCCCCACTTCTTATTTGCTTCCGACGGTGCGTCGGCGGTCGAACAAGCACTAAAAATTGCGTTTCAATACTGGACTAATCAAGGTATCAGCGGGCACACAAAATTTTTAGCGTTCGGAGGGGCGTACCACGGTGACACTATCGGAGCACTGTCGGTAGGTGACGGTGGTTTTGGCACAAATATTTTTGACCCGTTGCGTTTTCCCGTACTAAGGGCGCCGCAGTTATCTGACCCTGCGTGTTTTGATACCGCGATCGCAATGATCGAAGAGCACCACGACTCACTGGCCGCAGTAATTATTGAACCTTTAGTACAGGGCGCAGCAGGAATGCAGATGGCCGGAGCAGAAGAGTTCGCTCGTCTGGGGGTTGCGGCCCGAGCGCACGACGTACTGCTTATCTGCGATGAAGTAGCCACCGGCTTTGGCCGTACCGGGACTTTGTTTGCCTCCCAACAATGCGCCCTAACTCCGGATTTATTAGTGCTGGGTAAGGGTTTGACGGCGGGCTACATCGCTCAATCGGTCACCGTGGCTAGCGGTCGAGTGTTCGACGCTTTTTTAGGCCCCGACCTTTCAGAAAAAACGCTTTACCACGGTCATTCGTACAGCGGAAACGCGCTCGCGTGCGCAGTGGCTAAACGCCATCTTGAACTCATCGAATCAAAAAATGTTTTGGCCAATGTAAAGGCTCGCTCCGAACAACTCCGGGGTGCGCTCGAGAATAAAATTGCGCCTTTGCCCCAAGTGGCCGAATTCAGGCTCTGCGGATTAATGGGGGGAGTCGAACTAGCCAGCCCCGACCCCAGCGAGCGTTGGGGCCGAAGAGTTTGTGCCGCCGCAGTCGCGCGCGGCGTTTTGTTGCGACCCCTCGGTGACGTAGTGGTAATCATGCCCCCGCTTACTATTACCGATACCGAAATAGAGCGCATCGTTACCACCCTCGCCGCGGCAATAGACGACGCAAACTTATGACTTGGAAGCAGTGGACCGAACAGGAACTAGAAATTGTGCGGTCCGCAGGTCAATGGCGCGCGCCCCGCGACTTCGATGCCGCCGGAGTCGAGGGAAAACTCGGTCCCGACGGTCAGCCCGTAGTGGCGTTCGCGTCAAACGACTACCTCGGGCTTACTCAACACCGAGAAGTAATAGCCGCCGCCCATCATGCGCTCGATCGCTGGGGGACGGGATCGGGCTCGGCCCGGCTCATCGTAGGAACGCGGCCCGTTCATCGCGAACTCGAAGAGGAGTTAGCCGACTGGCGCGAAACCGAGGCGGCCACTGTGTTTCCCACCGGGTTCGCCGCCAACTTAGGCGTACTGGCCACTTTTGCGGATTCCGAAACCTTGGTCGTCTCCGACGAACTAAACCACGCGTCGATCATCGATGGTTGCCGGCTCGCCCGAGCCGATGTGGCCATTGCTCGTCACGGTGACCCCGAACACGTAGACGAACTACTAAAACGCGCCAGTGGCCGCCGAGCGATAGTAGTAACCGACGCGGTATTTTCGATGGACGGAGATTTAGCCCCGTTAAACGAACTGGCCGAAGTTTGCACCCGTAACGGAGCGCTACTAGTAGTTGACGAAGCCCATTCAGTAATAAGCCCCGCAGTTGAATACGGCGAAGCTGAGGTTTTGCGAGTGGGAACCCTTTCAAAAACTCTTGGCGCGCTTGGTGGTTTTGTTGCTGGCCCACGGGCGGCGGTAGATCTAATCGTCAATCGGTCTCGGGCTTATATTTTCACTACCGCGCCAACTCCCGCTGACATGGCGGCCGCGCTAGCGGCATTGAAAATCGTGCGTTCCCAAGAAGGCGATTCCTTGCGAGAGATTTTGCGCAGTCGTGTGCGTCAACTGCAACCTGCGGTTAAAAGTCCGGTGGCGCCCATTATTCCGATCCGGTTTGGCACCGAGCAAGCCACTCTTGGTGCGGCGGCGGCGTTGCTCGAACAAGGTTTCCTCGTACCCGCTATTCGGCCCCCGACAGTACCGGTAGGCACATCGCGTCTGCGCATCGCTTTGTCGGCCACGCACAGTGCCGAACAGGTTGACGCACTGGCGCGCGCGCTCATTGCTCTGCGCTCGTGACTCGGCCCCAGCAACTAATTTTCGTAACCGGAACTGCGACTGAGGTCGGAAAAACTTTCGTGGCTGCGGCCACTCTGACGACACTCCGAGAGGCGGGCCTAACGGTAAGCGCCCGAAAACCATTGCAATCATTCGTTCCCGGGGCGGAGCCGACCGACGGCGAAGTACTGGCGACCGCGACCGGAGAATCCCCCGATCAGGTGAGCGCGCCCGAGTATTCGTACGAACTTCCCTTGGCCCCGCCGATGGCTGCGGCTCGCCTCCAACGAATTATCCCGACTATCGCCGAATTGGCGGCCCACATCGAATGGCCTGTCGATACCGCAGTAGGACTAGTAGAAGGAGTCGGGGGACCAAGGTCGCCCCTGGCTAGCGACGGCGACAGCGTTGATTTGATTCACACTCTCCAGCCCGATCGAGTGGTAATAGTTTCGGGAGCCGGGCTAGGCGCGATCAATGCGGTGCGATCGACTATTGACGCGCTGGGCGAATGGGAGCCGATAACGGTAGTGCTTAACCGCTACGACGAGAACGACGAACTTCACCAAGAAAACTATCGCTGGCTAGTCAACTTGGGGCTCGACATTGTTTTATCGCCCGGCGAATTGGCCAAAAAAATAATCGGTGTCGCCCGCTAACGCCCAATTTGGTCGCGCCAGTGAAAATATTGTCCAACGACAGGTAGATACCAATTACGCAACGAAACCAGCGGGACTTTCGGGAACGGCAACTGCGAAAACGGTGGGGGTGCGATTTCGCCGCTCAACCAACTTGCCGCTTGGTCGCCAAACCAAGTTGCCAGTGCTACTCCGGTTCCGTTACAACCGGTCGCGAAAGCCACCGAACCACCGCCAGGAATGGGTGTACGCCCGCAATGGGGCAAGCGATCAAAAGTTATGGCTACATTTCCACCCCACGCGTATTCGAGGTTTGTGCTTACAAGTTGGGGGTGAACGCTAAGCAACTTTTGGTAGAGCACGTCTTGGGCTTCGGCCACGGTGGTGGTGGCCAAACTGGTGCGACCGCCGAAAACCATACGCCCATCAGGCGAAATACGCCAGTAAAACAAGAAATTTTTCGTGTCGTAGACCATCCGGCCATTGGGAATACACGAAGCCGCCAACTCGGGATCGAGCACTTCGGTGGCGATAATAAAACTTCCCATGGGCAAAACTCGCTTCGCTAATTCCGGAGCAATCGCGTCGGCGTAAGCGTTGGTAGCCAAGAAAACTTCGTCGGCGCGAATAACTGTCGAGCCGGCTTTTACTTGGTAACCGCCGCGAGGATCTTGGGCGATGCTCGTTACTCTTTTACGGTCAAATATTTGTGCACCGGCTTTAAGTGCTAAGTCAACTAACGCCGCGTGATACTTAGCGGGCTGTAGTCCACCGGTGCGGGATACTAGTAACCCGCCAAAATACTTATCGCTGCCAATTTCGGTCGATAACTCAGAGCGCGATAAAAACTGCGCTTCTTCACCTAAATCGTCGCGCCACTCAATCACTTCTTCTTGAAGGTGGGCGACTTGGCTGCGATGATGTGCCAGTAACAAACCGCCGAAGCGATGATAATCACAATCAATATTATTTTCGGCAATAAGGTTTTCGACCAAATTAAACGCCGAAAAAACTGAATCGACCAATTCGCGTCCCAGCGGACCGTAGCGTCGGGCTAACGCACGCGGACCGGCTTTGAGTTCGGGGATAACCATTCCTCCGTTGCGAGTACTCGCTCCCGTTCCCAAATCGTCGGCTTCGAGCACCACTACTTGCTTTCCCCGCGCGGCTAAGCCGGTTGCGGCGCGTACCCCGGCGTAACCGGCCCCGACCACCACTACGTCGGCTTCGCGCGGGGGATCGCCCGCCGAAGCGAAAGGAACTTCAACCCCAAAATGCCACAGCACCGAAGGAGAAAAATCGCGCCCCAAAGGCGCTGCCGGTGCTTGACCCATAACCGTCAGCCTAGGGCCTAAACCAGCAAAACACCATAAATCGTGGTCAAGTAAGATTTTTTATGCGAAATACAATGATTTTATGTTTATAAACGATGGAATCCCTTGCGCTCGGCCATCGGGTGTGGCACCCTTTAGTTATGGCTAAATCGAGCACGGTAATCATCGACGACACCGACAAAGCGCTTTTAGAGGCCCTGCAAAAAGACGGGCGCTTGCCCTACACCAAACTCGCGGCGCGGGTGGGATTGTCCGAAGCCGCAGTGCGTCAACGCGTCCAACGACTGATCGAGGGGGGCGTTACTCAGATCGTGGCTATCACCGACCCACTCACCCTCGGCTATCGCCGCATGGCCATGATCGGGATTCGGGTCGAAGGCGATTTGCGCGACACCGCCGCCACTTTGGCCGACTTAACCGAAGTTGACTACGTAGTTATCGTCGGCGGCTCGTTCGATATTTTGGCCGAAGTTATCTGCGAAGATGACCAGCACCTGCTGAGCTTGCTAAACGACAAAATCCGTGCCATACCCGGTGTGCGTTCAGTAGAAACATTTACTTATCTTGACCTATACAAACAAACTTACTCATGGGGGATCTAATGGCTAAAAATAAAGATAAAAAGTATGCAAAAAAATTAGACGAAATGGCGCAACGCCACTTATGGATGCATTTCTCCCGTATGGGTACCTACAGTAAAAACAAAGCCATACCGATTATCGCTCGCGGGGAAGGATCTTACGTTTGGGATATCCACGGTAAGCAGTATCTTGACGGTTTGTCGGGTTTGTTCACCGCTCAACTTGGCCACGGTCGGGCCGATTTAGCTGACGCGGCGGCCGCTCAAGCCAAGACGCTGGAGTACTGGCCCATCTGGACTTACGCCCACCCAACCGCAATCGAGTTGGCCGCCAAACTTGCCGAACTCGCGCCCGGAAACTTAAATCGAGTGTTCTTTACCTCGGGGGGATCCGAAGCGGTGGAGTCAGCCCTCAAATTGGCTCGTCAGTACCACCGCCTGCGGGGCGACGGGCAGCGCTACAAAGTCATCGCCCGTAAACTCTCGTACCACGGCACCACCATGGGCGCCCTTACCGTCACTGGGTTATCGGCCTACAAGAACATCTTTGAGCCCCTAGTCCCGGGTTCTCATCACGTCGGTAACACCAACCGTTATCGCCACCCGCTGGGAGACGACGAGAAGGCCTTCATGCTTTCGATTACCGACGAAATAGAAGAAGCGATTATTTGGGAAGGGCCGGAAAATGTGGCCGCGGTATTTTTAGAGCCAGTGCAAAACGCGGGTGGATGTTTTACCCCACCCGAAGGGTACTTCCAGCGCGTGCGAGAAATCTGCGACAAGTACGGAGTGCTATTTATCTCCGACGAAGTCATCTGTGCCTTTGGTCGACTAGGGACTTGGTTTGGTGCTGAGCGTTTTGACTACCTGCCTGACATGATCACTTGCGCTAAAGGGATCACTAGTGGGTACGCACCTCTGGGGGCAGTAATTTGCGGCGATCACATTGCGGAACCGTTCCTTGAAGGTAACAATTCGTTTTTACACGGGCTCACTTTTGCCGGCCACCCTGTAAGTTGCGCGGTAGCACTAGCGAACTTGGCGGCGATGGAAAACGAAGATATTTTGGGTCACGTTCAGCGCAATGAAGCTGGATTTCGTGAACGCCTCGAAAGTTTGCGCGACATACCCATCGTGGGCGATGTACGAGGTCGGGGTTATTTCTACGGAATTGAGTTGGTGCGCGACCAGCAGACCAAAGAGACTTTCACCGACGCGGAAGCGGAAGACTTGCTCCGAGGGTTTTTGTCGCCCGCGCTCTACGACGCCGGACTGATTTGCCGTTCTGATGACCGGGGCGACCCGGTAGTGCAGTTGGCTCCTCCTCTTATCTGCGGAGATAAAGAACTCGACTTCATCGAAGCGACCATGCGTACGGTCTTGACCGAAGCGTGGCGGCGATTTGGCCTCGCCGGAGCAGCCGCGTGAGCACCACTGTCGGGGTACCCCGCGAGGTGAAAAAGGGGGAACACCGAGTAGCCATAACCCCCGACGGGGTGGCCGAGCTCATTGCCAGCGAAGTGGCGGTAGTAATCGAAACCGGGGCCGGTGACGACTCGTCAATCACCGACGACGACTTCCGGGCCGCGGGGGCGAAGATTTCTTCTTCGGCCGAAGACACTTGGGGCCGAGCCGATTTGGTGCTCAAAGTTAAAGAGCCCCAAGCGTCGGAGTTTTCACACCTGCGGCCCGATCTCACTTTGTTCACTTATCTGCACCTCGCAGCTTATCCCGCCGTAGCCGAAGCGCTGCTCGAAAATAAGACTACCGGCGTGGCTTACGAAACCGTACAGTCCGTTACGGGCGATCTTCCCCTGCTCGCGCCCATGAGCGAAGTCGCAGGGCGCATGTCCACTCAAATTGGCGCACACTTTCTTGAGCGCGAACACGGGGGCCGAGGAGTTTTATTGGGCGGAGTGCCCGGAGTGCGCCCAGCCAAGGTAGTGGTGATCGGTGCGGGAAATGTGGGTTGGAACGCGGCGTGGATCGCCCAAGGTATGGAAGCCGAAGTTTTGCTAATGGATAAAAATATTGACCGACTGCGCTGGGTCGATGAAGTCAACCAAGGACGGATTGTTACTGTAGCCAGTAACCGCGGGGCGCTCGAACGGGCTTGTGCTGACGCCGATTTAGTAATCGGAGCCGTACTGGTGCCGGGGGGCCGAGCACCAATAGTTGTTACCGAAACTATGGTCGAATCAATGAAGGCCGGCGCGGTAATTGTTGACACCGCAGTTGATCAGGGTGGCTGCGTAGCCACGATCCACGAAACTAGCCACGACAATCCGGTTTACGAATTACACGGAGTGCTGCACTATGCGGTCGGAAATATCCCCGCCGCGGTACCCAACACTTCTACTTACGCTCTAACTAACGCCACCTTGCCTTACGCACGCGCGCTGGCAGTACACGGAGTTGCTGCGGCCACCACAAGATCAGCCGACTTGGCTCAAGGAGTCAACACCGTGGGCGGGATGATCACCAACCCCGCAGTAGCCGAGGCGCTAGGGCGGCCGTGGGTAAGCGCAGTTGAGGCGTTCGCGGCCTAAAAGCCAATTAAGATAAGGGCGCGCTGGGGCGAAGACCCCGTTACGAAGTGGCGTTAAGCCTAGCGATAGTAAGCATCGCGATTGCCAAAGAGCCCCCAATTGATCACTTGGCCAAAAAGCCAAGGAAAATAAGAATTAATTTAAGAAGAAGAAAACTCGCCCAGCGATTTTTCGCATCGGCCAAAAATAAACCAGAAGTCAAGATAGTCAGTCGGGGGGGCCGCCCAGTCGTAGGCCATTACTTCGGCCTCAGTGCGCCGACCCAGCCGGCTACGGAATATTTCTAACGGCAGGGCCGAGACTTCTATCGGGTCAAGGCCTGCGTATGCGACTTGCGCGTAAAAACTTTTGGTCATCGCTTGGCGGGCAAAGGTCAAAAAATCTTCGGGGAGATCCACCGGTTGTCCCATCGCACTGAGGAGATCGGCTTCATGAGAACAAGCATCAAAGACCGCATTGGAAAACGGTTTCCCTTCGGGAGTAGACAAAAATGATTCCAACGGGGCGGAATCTTGAGCCCACTAGGCGCACAACTCGGACACCGACTTATCCTTATCGCGCACAACTTGCGCGGCAGTCCACGGGTCGGTAGTTACCCCGTCAAGATTTCCGGTGCGCGCGTCCTCGGCTACTCCCGCGCGGTGAGCCACTACCGCGTGGACATCCCAACCCGGAGTCGCCGGCACCGCAATAGTGTCATCGCAACCGATGACCATCTCGGATACGCGGAGCCGAGATTCTTGGTAAACAACGCCTAATTCTATTTTCACACGGTGGGCCGCCTGGGACTTGAACCCAGAACCTACGGGTTAAAAGCCCGGTGCTCTGCCAATTGAGCTAGCGACCCTTAGTGCGCTGCTCAGTCTAGAAGGCCGAAGCACTACTAGACCTTAAGGCTCTGAGGTGCTAATAATCTAACAATGAAAAAAATTCTTCTAGGCGTTTTTTTGGCTTCCTTAGGGATAAGCCAAATCGCGGCCGGCGGGGAATCGGCCCCAAATCCCTCGAAATGGAAACTCGGAGCCAACACCGAGACCGGAGCATCGGGGGTTAGCCCGGGGGTACTCAAGATCGGAAGCACCACTTACCTCTACCCCACCGGCGGCGGCGGAATGCAGGTGTGGAAATCCAACGACGGCTTCAAATTCAGCCAGATAACACCAGTTCAAACCCCCAAAGGAGCCGACGCCAGTGTCGTCACCCTCGATGACGGCACCTACCGGATGTACTACGCCCGTGCCGTGCCGGGTTCTACTTCGGGGACTCCGGGGCAACCACCCACGCCCAGCGCCGGCCCGCAAGCCAAGACCATGTACTCGGCTACCAGCACCGACGGAGTCAATTGGACCGACGACCCCGGCGTGCGAATAGAGGACGCGGGCATTGGTGTGCCCGACGTCGTGCGGGCGGCCGACGGAACTTATTTTGCCACTTGGGTGACTTTCCCGGGTGGAGTGGACACGGGTTTAAAAACTAAAGTTGGTACTGCGGCGGGTAATTGTTCGGGGGAAAACGGGCCGCCGGAGATTTTAGGTTACGCCACCAGTACCGACGGCCTAACCTTTACCACCGTGAGCGAACCCCTGCTTGAGGGTGGGTTCGTTGACCCCAACTTCGCCCGAGCCAAAAAAAATGACTGGGTAATAGTTACTTCCACTGGGCCGAGTAACCCACCCCAACGATTGTGTATAGGGACTTCTAAAAACGGAACTGCTTGGACCGTACAAAAACAAGCCCTGACCCCGGCATCTGAACCGTCGTTTGACCCCGCGGCGGTGGCTAAGGGAAAAGGGTTTTTGGTTTACTACGCTAAGGGCGATGTCCAACCCAAACCGGGGGAAACAATGCAAAACCCGCCGATCGTAGTAGCTAGGCTCACAAAAAAATAAGTTTGCTTAAGCCCTTAACTACTAGTCCCTCCAAATACGTAATCGCGGAAAGTTTCGAACCGAGTGCGCCACCAATAGACCACCGTGGGGAACGGCCAGTTATTAGTGAGGCGGCCCTTTTCGTCGGTGTACCAGTTATCGCAGCCAGTCACCCAAACGGTTTTTTTCGCCGCCTCTTGCAAATCTCTATCTGAGCGTTCGGCCACCTCATCGCGAACTGTTACCCACTTAGCGTCGCGCGACGCGGTTTCTACCAATAAACCCACAATGAGACGAATCTGTTGTTCGATCATGAACAAAATCGAGTTGTGTCCGAGGTTGGTATTGGGGCCGTAGATGACAAAAAGATTAGGGAAATTAGGCACGGTGACGCCAAGATGTGCCTGAGAACCTTCTCGCCAAGCGTCGCGCAGCCGTAAGGCTTTTTGACCGACTACCTCAACCGGCGCCAAAAACTCGGTAGAGGAAAACCCCGTGCCAAAAATCAGTACGTCCACGCAGTGAGTTTGGTTATCGGCGGTGATCACTCCGTCGGGCGTTATCTGAGCAATTGACTCAGTTACCACTTCTACGTTGTCGCGCAAGATTGTTGGATACCAGTCGTTAGCCATGAGCAGCCGCTTACAACCAATGGGGTAATCAGGGATTAGCGCCGAGTTGTCAGTGCCGGGCTGAACAAGTTTATCTAATTCAGGTCGAATGCGCCCTTCTATGTAGCGACTCATTCGGCTATCAGATTTCATAGCCCACCAACGCAACTCTAGGCGCCAATAGATTGACTCCCGATACAACCACTGCCACCCAGGAATACGAATAAATCTCTTACGCTCTTTAGCA
>SHUY01000022.1:5000-26284 GCA_009694435.1 Acidimicrobiia bacterium
GGGTCAAGCGGTAAACTTGATCCCGCTAAAGCACCGGCGCCGAGGGGTGAAACATCCGCTCGATCAAGCGCATCACGCCAGCGATCAACGTCACGAGCTAGAGCCCAATAATGGGCCAATAAATGGTGGGCCAGTAACACCGGCTGAGCGCGCTGCAGGTGGGTGTAGCCCGGTAAATAGATTTCGTCTCCGGCTTTTTGCGCTTGATCAAGAAGAGTTTTTTGGAGTTCGTGAGTAGCGATAATGGCGGCCCGAGCGGCACGACGGAACCATAAATGCAAGTCGGTGGCTACTTGATCGTTGCGACTACGACCGGTGTGAATTTTAGCACCGGCTGCACCCGCGATTTCAGTGACTCGACGCTCAATCGCGGTGTGAATGTCTTCATCAGATTCGAACCAAACAAAAGTTTCGGCTTCAATCTCAGCCTGAGCCGTGTCGAGGGCAGCCAAAATAGCGGCTACTTCTTTTCCGTCAAGAATTTTAGTTTTCCCGAGCATGCGGACATGAGCACGCGACCCTTCAATATCTTCCGGGGCTAAGCGGCGATCGATATCGATACTCGCAGTAAAATCCATTAATTCCGAACTAGGTGCGTGGGTGAATCGTCCGTGCCACAGCGCTTTGTTCTTTGCGTTAGCCATTATTCTGGCGGCCCTTGAGTGCGAGCGACAGTTTCTAGCCCTAATCCCCACAGGCGAACAAAACCCGCGGCATCTTCGTGGCGGAAACTGTCGGTGGCATCATAAGTAGCAAGGCCGTGATCGTACAATCCTTTTTCTGCCCGACGACCAGTTACCCAGCAACGACCGGGTTCAAGACGGAGACGCACTTCACCGGTTACTGGTAGTTGTGATTCGGCCATGAAGGCATCGAGTGATGCTCGAAGCGGTGAGAACCACAGCCCGTCGTAAACCAACTCGGCGTAACGCGGCTCTAAGCGAGCTTTTTCACGCATAAGGTCGCGTTCGAGAGTTATCGACTCGAGGTCGGCGTGGGCCATGATGAGGGCGAGAGACCCTGGGCACTCGTAAACCTCGCGACTTTTAATTCCGACGCGTCGGTTTTCAACCATATCCAGACGACCCCACCCGTACGAACCCACTCGCTTGCTTACCGCTTCAATCAAAGACACTAGATCCATAGGTTCACCGTCAAGGCTTACCGGCTTACCGGCCTCGAACGCAACGGTTAACTCCCAGGGTTCGGTAGGAGCATGACTGGGGTCAGCAGTCAAAGCGTAGGGTTCCGAAGGTGGTGCAACCCACGGATCTTCGATTACTCCACATTCGATAGCTCGTCCCCAAAGATTTTCATCGATCGAATAAGGGTTGTCTTTGCGTACGGTAATAGGTATTTCGTGACGAAGGGCGTAGTCAATTGAATCTTCACGAGTAAATCCCCAAACTCGTACCGGTGCCAATACTTCAAGGTCCGGGGCAAGGGCGCGTGACGAGACTTCAAAACGAACTTGATCGTTACCTTTTCCAGTACAGCCGTGAGCAACTGCATCGGCGTTGAATTGGCGAGCCGCAGCAACTAGATGCTTGACGATTACTGGACGGCTTAACGCAGACACCAAAGGGTATTTTCCTTCATAGAGGGCATTGGCCTGAAGGGCGGGCAAGCAATAGTCGTCCGCGAATTCAGAACGCGCATCGATAACAACGGCTTCTACTGCTCCCGCAGCCAAAGCACGCTGACGAACGGTTTCCCAGTCGTCGTCCGCGCTTTGACCCACATCTACCGCTAACGCCACGACCTCGGCTCCCCACTCTTGGGTTATCCACTTAACTGCGACCGAAGTATCGAGTCCGCCAGAATAAGCCAGTACTACTCGGGAAACATTATTCACTGGGAAATCTCCTTAATTGAGATACTAGAAATTATTTGGGAATAGATCATGAAAGTCCGGCCAGACTCGAGAGTTGCTCAGCGACTACGCCACCCCCGTTGCTACCGGAGCACACCAAAATTAAGGTGTCGTCTCCCGCCACTGTACCTAGAACGCCTTCTAAATCGGCCCGATCGAGAGCAGAACCAATCACGTGGGCCGAACCGGGAGGAGTGCGAAGAACGACAATATTAGCGCTCACCGCTACTTCTACGACAAACTCACCCAAAACTCGGCGCAAATGATCGACGGGGACATTTCTTTCTTTAGCGTGCTCCGGAATTGCGTAAGCCATTGCTCCACCCGGAATGCGTATTTTTACCGCGCCTAACTCTTCGAGATCACGGCTTACCGTGACTTGAGTTGCTGCCACTCCGTTGGCCGCCAGCATCTCAACTAATTGCGCTTGGCTAGAAACCGCCTGCTCTTCGAGTAAACGGGCGATGCGGTGGTGGCGTTGGGGTTTTCCGAGCGTGGCCATCAGTCAGATCCCTTCACTAGATTCACCTAACAGTTGGACAATCACCGCTCGAGTAGCGTGCATGCGGTTCTCGGCTTGCTGCCAGACCAGCGACTGCGCTCCGTCAATTACTTCGGCGGCAACTTCTTCACCTCTATGGGCGGGAAGACAATGGAGGAATACGGCTTTTGGCCCTGCTGTCGCCATTAATGCTTCGTTTATCTGATAGCCCGCGAAAGCGGCGCGACGAATGTCCGATTGGTCTTCTTGTCCCATCGAAGTCCAGACATCGGTATAAATCGCATCGGCTCCCGCAACTGCTTCGTAAGGATCACTAATTAGTTCTATGGTTCCGCCAAGATTGTGAGCCCGGGCGACTACGTCGGAGTCAAGTTCGTAACCACTAGGGGAAGAAACGACTATCTCAAGCCCCGATAGCGCAGCCGCGTACGCGAGCGAGGCCACCACGTTGTTGCCATCACCAATAAAAGCTATACGGCGACCGTCAAGTTCGCCGAAGTGCTCACGCAAAGTCAACAGGTCGGCGACGGCTTGGCACGGGTGGGATCGATCGGAAAGAAGATTGATAACCGGTACCGAAGCCACTGAAGCCATCGCCTCTAATTCGCGATGATCTTTTACTCTTGCTCCAATTAGCGAGCAGTACCCCGACAACATTTTTGCGATATCGCGAGCTGATTCACGGACGCCGAGTCCGACCTCTTCTCCTCGCAGCGAAACTGGGTGTCCCCCAAGCGTCACAATCGCCATTTCGGTTGAGACTCGAGTGCGAGTGCTGGGCTTTTCGAACAACAGTGCAGCCCCTTTGCCTTCGAGACAACGAGGAACCGCTAAAGGATTAGTTTTCCATTCCTGGGCGGCAGATAGCACCGCTTTTAAGGTGACGGCATCGAAGTCGTCCACCTCAAGGAAATGGGCGGGTGAAGTAAATCCCGTCATTGCTCAGAACCAGCACTAAGGGAAGCCATTGTCTTGCCAATGATCGCAACGGCTTGGTCGCATTCAGCGTCGCTCACTAAAAGAGGTGGGGCGAGACGCAAAGCGGATTTGGTTACCGCGTTAACAACGAGTCCATTTTCGAGACAATTAGTTGCGACCAAAGCGGCGTCTAGTCCCGGCTCAAGTTCTACCGCGAGTAAGAGTCCGCGTCCTCGTACTGACGCGACCCCAGGGAGTGCTTCTAATAGACCGACGAGATAAGCACCAGTCATTTTTGCTCTTTCGGGGATATTTAGTTCTTCCATAGTGGTCAATACCGCTTCGGCGGCACTGGCCGCTAACGGCTGGCCACCAAACGTCGAACCGTGATCGCCCGACTGAAAAGCATCCGCTACTTCAGCTCGAGCCCAACAGGCACCAATAGGCATTCCGTTACCGAGCGCTTTAGCCAAAGTAACGATGTCAGGACGAATTCCCGACTCTTGAAATCCAAACCACTCACCCGTGCGCCCAAGACCAGTTTGCACTTCATCGATGATGAGCAGTACTTCTCGTTCGTCGCACAAAGTTCTTACCGCTTCGAGGTATCCACGGGGAGGCACGATTACTCCCCCCTCACCTTGAATCGATTCAATAAGCACTGCGGCGACTTTTTGGTCGAGAACGGCGGTAAGGGCATCAATGTCTCCGTACTCAACGTAACGAAAACCGCTTGGCAACGGCTGGAAGGCTTCGTGCTTGGTTGGCTGCCCGGTGGCCGCTAAGGCGGCGAGGGTGCGGCCGTGAAACGAGCCGTAGGCGGAAACAATTTCGTAGCGTTTTGGCCCGCCGTGTGATTGACCATAACGACGAGCCAATTTGACTGCACACTCCACTGCTTCGGCACCAGAATTAGAAAAAAATAACCGGCCGCCACCACCAATCAGTGAATCGATTTTGGCTGCCAATCGAGGCTGGATGTCGTTGTAGTAAAGATTAGAGACATGGCAAAGCATGCTCGCCTGTTCGCTAATAGAGCGCGCCACTGCAGGATGGGAATGACCTAGTGATACCACCGCAATCCCGGATAGGAAATCTAGATAGCGGCGTCCCTCGGTGTCCCATAACTGGACTCCGTCACCTTTGACAAAAGCAACCGGCAATCGCTTGTAGGTCTGCATTACGTACTGTTCGTCGAGCGCGCGCAACTCATCAAGATGGGTCATTTATCAATCACCGTCCCCACTCCTTCGGGAGTGAACAGCTCCAACAACAAAACGTGCGGTATACGACCGTCGAGTATGTGTGCTCGGCCGACCCCCGACTTCAGCGCCTCAATGCACGACAAGACCTTAGGGATCATTCCTTCACCAATTTTATTTTCTTTAAACATTTCTTCGAGCCCCGCGCAATCAATCTGAGAGATTAAAGTATTTTCTTGTCCGAACTCTCCGTATATTCCAGCCACATCAGTCAAATAGATCAATCTTTCGGCGTTCATCGCCTCGGCTATTGCTGCTGCGGCAGAGTCAGCATTTACGTTATGGGCTTGACCCGAGGCATCGCTACCGATGGTGGCAATAACGGGAATGAGATCGCCGCTTAAGGCTTTATTTAATGCCGTGGTGTCGACCGCCTGTACATCACCGACAAACCCAAGTTTGGAGTCGCGAGTCGTGACTCGTAATAAATTATTGTCCTCGCCCGACAATCCCGTAGCGTAAGTCCCGAATCGATTCAGCGCGTCGACTATTTCGCGGTTCACTCCCTCGACCAAGGCTTCACGAGCAATGTCGATTGTTTCTCGGTCAGTAACTCGCAATCCGTCTATGAACTCAGGCGCTTTCCCTCTACGGCGCATCAGCTCGCTTATCTGCGGACCACCACCGTGCACTACGACTGGTTGCAAGCCGACTAAATGCATCAAAACGATATCTTGAGCGAATAAGTCAGCTAGAGCCGGATCATCCATGGCGTTTCCACCGTACTTAACCACCACGACTTTTCCGGCGAAACTGCGGATGTAGGGCAAAGCGTCGGCAAGGATTTGTGCCTTGTCGTGAGCGGGCGTCAATCGATTTTGGTTTTCTGGGTTGGCAACTGAAGCAGTCATGAGGTGGCCGCGTTTTCGTCAATGTAAGCGTGGCTCAAGTCGGTGAAATGCATAGTGGCACTTTTATCGCCCGCCTGAAGATTGCATTCAATGAGAATCTCGCGCTGACCCATAGTTTGAGCCAGGGCTATTTCGTCATGGGCGGCGGCCACTCCATTGCGACACACTGTTACTGAGTTGTAGGAAATATTTGTACGCTCAGGATCAAAGGTGGCGCCACTAGCGCCCAGTTCAGACAGAACTCTCCCCCAGTAGGGGTCAGAACCGTAAAGAGAGCACTGAACTAGTTGACTAGCAGCCACGGAACGAGCGGCTTGGCGGGCATCTGATTCAGTGCGAGCACCACGAACAACAATGGTGGCTAGTTTCGTGGCCCCTTCGGCGTCAGCCGCCATAGCGACTGACAGTTGAGCACACGTTTCCCCGATGGCATCCATAAACGCAGTAGCGCAAGACTTGGTGTTGGTATTGACGTTGGAAGAGCCATTGGCAAGCAAAAGAACTGTGTCGTTAGTACTCATAGCGCCATCTACTAGCAACATGTTGAACGAATCTCTGACTCCATAGGCCAAGGCTTGTTTTAGTAAGTCCGGTGTTGCCACTGCGTCGGTGACGATAACCGCCAGCATGGTTGCCATAGCGGGAGCCAACATGGCTGCCCCTTTAGCCATCGCCCCGACACAAAATCCATTAGAAGAAATAAAAGATTCTTTACGCATGGTGTCGGTGGTGAGGATGGCTTGGGCGGCAGATTCGCCGGCCGTAGCGTCGGTACCGAGATTGGTAACCAAACCGGGGATGCCCGCAGCGATGGGATCGATTGACATAGGTATCCCTATCAATCCAGTAGAGCAGACTAAGACGTCTTCAGTACCAACACCGAGCGGGGCCGCCACTAGTGAGCACATTTCTTTGGCGACCCCTCGACCATATTCACCAGTAGCGGCATTAGCATTTCCGGAATTAAGAATTACTGCTGCGCTATGCCCAGAGGCAAGATGTGCTCGACTTACCTGAACTGGTGCCGCACACGCGAGGTTGGTAGTAAAAACGCCTGCGGCCGGTACTGGTTTGCGATTAGTGGTTGCCACCAAAGCCAAATCGGGTGCACCCGATGATTTAATTCCGCACGCGACTCCGGAAGCGGCAAATCCGGGAACGCTGGTGACGCTCATGGTGTAAGCCCTAAGCCAAGAAGTCCCAGCGCTTCGGGCAAACCTAAGACGCAGTTGGTGGCTTGAATAGCTTGTCCGGCTGCACCTTTGACCAGATTGTCAATGGCCGCAAAAGTAAGAATGCTATTGGTACGCGAGTCATAGCGAGCAGTGACGTAAGCAAAATTAGAACCTAGAGCAGATTTGGTCGCTGGTGGGTTATCGGAGACTATGACAAAAGGCTCATTGGCGTAGTAGTCGTTATAAAGATCAAGCAGACGCTGAGAAGTTAGCCCTTCTACGGCAGGAATTGAGTGGCAAGTAGCCAAAATACCGCGGGTCATAGGGACAAGATGGGGAGTGAATAAAACTTCAACCGCACTCCCGTATACGTGAGAAAGAGAAAATTCTATTTCTCCAGTATGGCGATGGGTTAGCAATCCGTAGGCGTTAGCATTTTCATTCGCTTCAGAATAAAGACTCTCAACCGACAGTCCGTGCCCTCGCCCAGAAATACCCGACAAAGCATCAATTATTATTCCTTTAGACTCAATCATTCCGTGAGCCAATAGTGGAGCTAAAGCCAATGCGCTAGCAGTGGGATAACAACCAGGAGCAGCCACAAAAACTTCGGGGTTCAGTCGGCCACGAAATGTTTCAGGTAACCCGTAAGCGAAATCATTAATCAACTCGGCCGCGCGATGATCTTCTCCGTACCACTCTTTATAGAGCGATGCCGGTAATCGAAAGTCGGCGGCTAAATCGGTAATGTGTTTAACCTGACCTACTAAGTCTGGGACTAAGTTTTGCGATTCTCCGTGAGGAAGAGCCAAAAAAGCTAGGTCGATTTCTTCAAAATTAATTTGGGATAAATCCTCGAAAATGAGTTTGGGGTACGCGGGATCTAGTGCCGGGTACAGATCGCCCACGCGCTGACCCGCGTGGGCATTAGCGGTCGCACTAACGACAGTTATCTCCGGATGGGCGGCCAACAGACGGAGTAACTCTGCTCCGGTGTACCCCGAAGCGCCCAAAATCGCAGTGCGATAAGCCATGCCTTACTATACAGTCTAGTGAATACTTATTCAACCCCGCGTAAGGTGGCCCCAAAAGTGTTTACGACTGCCTCTATGCCGGCGGCCCGCCATCGCCCAACCTCTTTATCGGTCAATGTCCGATCGGGGGCGCGGAATTGAACGGTGAAAGCCAAACTGCGCCGCTTCGCTCCGAGCCGTTCGGAGCGATATTCGTCGAACAGGGTTACCGACTCCACCAGATCGCCCGAAGCTTGCAACAAGGTGTCGCTTACTAGACCAGCCGGAACTTCATCGTCGATTTCAAAGGCAAGATCTATCGCAGTGGGTGGATAAGGAGAAGGTGCTTCGTAGCCCTGGGTACCTCTCGCACTTAAGACTACGTCGGACAAATCTAACTCGAAAACAAATACCGGAATATCGTAACCCGACTCTGCCCCGAGAGCGCTCATCAAACCCCAAGGCTGACCCTCAACTGTTATTTCGTAACCAACTCCCTTAGAAACAAGACCTGAGCCCGCAGGCAAGGACGCTACTTTTATTACGCCTAAACCTAGAGCGCGAGCGATGACTCGAATTGCATCAACCGCGTCATAGCCGTCAAGCGTTCGATTGTCTTCTACAGGTCGGCGCTTGATAGTGCCCGATAAAACTCCACCAATTTTTTCGGTTTCGATTGGTGCTGCCCCTTCGCTAAGCGGGGAATGGAATACTGCTCCAACTTCAAACATTCGCACTAACCGCAGTCCCCTACTCCAATTCAACCGCAACGACTCTAAAAGCCCAGATACTAGAGAAGGGCGTAAAAACGGTTCTTCTTCCCGGAGAGAATTGCGTAGGCCTACGGCTGAGTAATCGCTTAATTTTGCTAATGCCTCTGGACCAACAAACGGGATTGTGATGGCTTCCGAAAAGCCGATGCCGACGAGGGCATCAGCTACTATTCGGCGAGAAATCTGTTCAGGAGTCAACCCGCCGACTTGGCTTTGAGGGCGAGGAACGCTCCGGCCAATATTTGAAAACCCAATGCATCGTGCTACTTCTTCGACTAAATCAATCTCTCTGGTTAAGTCGGGGCGAAAACTGGGAATTAAACAATCAAAAGCAGATAACTTTTTATTTTTTTTGACTTTAATTTCGATTGGAGTTAGTGCTTGTTCAATGTCTTTTGGTTTTAGAGAAGTACCCAAAACTTGATTTACTCGATCAGTTCGTAGCGTGATTTTCTCAGGTTTACGCGGTGACGGATAAACATCGACACAATTAGCCCCTACTCGTCCATTAGCAACTTCTACTAAAAGCTCTAATGCTCGAGTTGCACTGCTTGCTACTGCATCAGGGTCAATTCCTCGTTCAAAACGAGAGCTAGACTCAGTGCGAACTTTTAACCGTTTAGAAGTACGGGCGATGCCCATGCGTTCAAAATAAGCGGCCTCTAAAACTATTTCGGTGGTGCTTTCGGTAACTTCAGCGCCGAGGCCGCCAAGAATTCCCGCTAGGGCTTGAGGTTTTCCGGAGTGATCACAAATAAGCAAATCGCTCGAGTTGAGGTGTCGCTCCACTGCGTCGAGAGTGGTTATGGTCTCGCCCGATTTAGCCCGTCGAACGACAACCCCCGGGCCATCTAAACGCTGGGCATCGAAGGCGTGCAAAGGCTGGTTGCGCTCTAAAAGCACATAATTGGTTACATCGACCACATTGTTGATCGATCTCATTCCCGCTTTGAGCAGGCGACTGCGAATCCATGAGGGCGAAGGGCCCACCGTTACTTCGGCTCGATGAGCGTAATAGCGAGGGCAACGGTCTGGATCTTCGACGCTCACGCTCAGAGCGTCGGGCGCTGACGACTCGGTGACAAGACGGGGTTTAGGAATAACGAATGATTCATCGAAGAACGCCGCCAGTTCACGGGCTATTCCGGTAATACACATTGCGTCGGGGCGATTAGGAGTAATCGCGAGGTCAAAGACCACATCGTCGAGCAAGAGCATCTCGCGAACGTCGGCGCCCAGGGCGCTCTCGGGGTCGAGATCAAGAATTCCTCGAGCATCCTCGCCGAGCCCGAGTTCAAGCGAAGAGCAAAGCATTCCGTCTGATACTTCACCACGAATTTTTCTACTCTCGAGAGTCAAGCCCCCGGGCAACTGGGCGCCTACCCCCGCATGAGGCACCATCATCCCAGAAACTAAATTTGTCGCACCGCAAACTACCCGCGTGCCTCCTTGGTCGGTATCGAGATCAACTAGCACCAAACGATCAGCGTCGGGATGAGACATGACTTTTACTACTCGAGCCACTTTTACGCCAGAGACTTCAGCACCACTGGCGTCTACTTGTTCGACTTCAAGCCCTAGCTGATTAAGAGCGCTTACAATCTCGTCTACTGGACGGTCAATTGGAGCAAATTCTTTGATCCAAGATAGTGGAGCACGCATCAGTACTGAGCCAAAAATCTGAGGTCGTTGTCGTAAAAAGTTCGTATTTCGTCGATGCCGTATCGAATCATCGCGATGCGCTCAAGACCAAATCCAAAAGCAAAGCCTTGCCACTTTTCTGGATCAATACCTACTGCGCTTAATACTGCGGGATCGACCATTCCACAGCCACCTAGTTCAATCCATCCAGTGTGCGAGCACACTCGGCACCCCACTCCGCTACAAAAAACGCAACTTACAGCTAGTTCGGCCGAAGGTTCGGTGTAAGGGAAAAAGTCTGACCGGAATCGAGTCTGCACAGTATCGTCATCAAATAATTGCCGAGCGAAAGTTTCAATGGTTCCGAATAGATCAGCCATAGTGAGATTTTTATCAATTGCCAAACACTCCATTTGATGGAAAATTGGCGAGTGGCGAGCATCGAGAGTTTCGTTTCGGTAAGTACGCCCCGGTGCTACTACGTAAATGGGAGGTTCTTGGTTTTCCATAGTGCGAATTTGTACCGGTGAAGTATGAGTGCGCAGCATGAACTGCTCTTCGGCGCCCAAATCTACGTAGAGAGTGTCTTGCATTGATCGAGCAGGGTGAGCCGGTGGAATGTTTAGTGCTTCGAAGTTGTGCCAATCGTCTTCGACTTCAGGACCTTCCGCGATTTTGTACCCTAGGCCGACAAAAATATCTTCAAGCTGGCGACGAACTTGAGTAACTAGGTGAAGGTGGCCTCGCTCGAGACCATGGCTACCAAGACTCAGGTCGGGGACGCTAACTCCAGAGACTTCGATCCCACCTAGTTGCGCCTGACGAGCCGTGAGTGCTTCTTCTATTGATTCGCTATAGAGAGAAAGCAAGCGACCGGCCTCGGGCCGATCTTGGGCAGGTAGAGATTTGATAGATACTTTTATTTTCGCCACCACCGAACGCTTGCCCAAAACCTCGCGCCGAACTTCTTCTAAGGCGACCAAATCAGCGGCCTCGGCCACCAACGAAACGGCGGAAGTGGTGGCAGCATCAATTTCGGCAGTGATGGAAGCAATAGTCATAATTAACTTTTTAGCGTTCGTTGACGGGCAGCCTCAAAACAAACGACCGACGCCGCCATGGCGACATTAAGAGATTCGGCTAAGCCCAAAAGAGGAATTGTCATGCGTTGGTCAATAAAAGGATCAAGATCAGATGAAATACCGTGAGCTTCGTTACCAAAAATGACAGCACACCCACCAGCGAGAGGAAGGGAGTCGTAGCGAACCCCCGCGTCCGCATAAGCGCCAAATCGTTGCCAATTGGGGCTCAAACTTTTGAGTGCCCTAACGGGGTCGTCTACCTCAAGCACCGGAATACCAAAAATCGCCCCCGCGCTCGACCGCACCACCTTGGGGTTAAAAGGATCTACCGCTGAACCACACGACATAACTGCTATTGCTCCTGAAGCCTCGGCACTACGCAAAATCGTACCTAGGTTTCCGGGGTCATTGATCGCAATTGTTACCACCAAAGTACCGCTCGGATCTAAGTCGGCCGGTGATTCAACGGTTTCGGGCATTACTGCTACTGCGAATACTGGCTGAGGAGAGCGCGTGGTCGAAATTCGTTCGATCGCTTCACCTTTTATTCGCTCAATGGCGGCGCCCGATTTGCGGGCTCTATCCACTAAAGGAGAAAAGGCGTCGGTAGCTCCTGGACCTACGAATAAGGTTTCAATGTCAGCCGCTCGGTCAAGAGCGCCCATGATTGGTCGAGGACCCTCAAGGATAAAACGTCGTTCGGATCGACGCACCTCAGGCTCGCGCAGCAACGCCCGCAATCGACGCACCTCGGCATTTCGAGGGCCGAGGGCTCCGCTCAAGCGGCTGCGAGAGACTGTTGTGCGACTTTTACTAAAGAGGTAAAGGCCGCAGAGTCTTTAACAGCTAGATCGGCAAGAATTTTGCGGTCAACGTCCACCTCGGCAATTCGTAATCCAGAAATAAACTGAGAGTAAGAAATCCCGTTTTCACGACAGGCGGCATTAATGCGAACTATCCACAAACGACGAAACTCCCCTTTGCGTGCCCGGCGGTCGCGAAAAGCGTAACGACCAGAATGCATTACCTGTTCGTTGGCTTTACGAATATGCCTGCTTCTAGCTCCGGTGTAACCCTCGGCTTTTTCTAGTATTGACCGACGGCGTTTTTTTGAATGAACAGAACGCTTTACCCTAGCCACTTGTACTCCTTATTAGGCGCGCCCGAGCAGTCGCTCGACGCGTTTTTTGTCTTTACCTACAACCTCAGAACCACGCCCTAAACGACGCTTCCGAGTGCTTGTTTTCTTTTCAAGCAAATGGGATCGGTATTGTTTACGGCGGCGGATTTTTCCCGAACCGGTAACCTTGAAGCGTTTTGCCGCTCCTCGGTGTGTTTTCATCTTCGGCATTAGTGTGCTCCGGTCTGTTCTGGTGTCGATACTGTCGGTTTTGCTTTACGTCCAGGATTTTTCAGTGGATGTAAAACCATGGTCATATTTCGTCCATCTTGGCGGGGCGAGGAATCAACAATGGCGTACTCTGAAACCTCGTCCGCAATGCGTTCAAGGATTCTTAAGCCGAGTTCAGGGTGAGCCATTTCTCGGCCCCGAAACATTATGGTCAGTTTGACCTTGTTGCCCTCGGCCAAGAACCTTTCAACGTGACGCATTTTGGTCATGTAGTCATGGATGTCAATCTTAGGTCTAAATTTCATCTCCTTCACTACGACTTGCGTAGTCTTTTTACGCGACTCTTTTTTGCGTTGCTGCTCTTCGTATTGGTGGCGGCGGTAGTCCATTATCCGACACACGGGTGGCGATGCGTCAGGGGCAACCTCGACTAGATCTAGATCGCGTTCAGTGGCGATTGATAGCGCATTTGGTAGCGTTTGCACTCCCAACTGGCCACCATTCTCGTCGATCAAACGAACCTCGCGGGCTCTTATGCGATCGTTGATCTTGGGTTCATCGGCGGCGATGGCTTTACCTCATATCTCAGTTGGGGGTCGGATACTAAAGTTTCTTGAAGTCGGCATTGACCTCAAGAAAACATCTATCGTTAGCCCGTGAGGTTATCAGCATGAGCGGACTTTGGACTCCTGGGGGTGGTGAACCTACGCCACCACAAGGAAATCCCGTCTCCGCACCCGAAGCTAGCGCAGGTTCGGAATCAGAAATGGGGCCAGAAGCGGCGGCCGAGATGGCTCGTATTCGCTCCGAAATCGCGGCCATTTCTGTAGCCGACCATATCGCTAACCACGCTATTGGCCTCTGGCAATTAGCCGTAATCCACTTAACCCCCGACACCGCGTCACCTACTCCAAATTTGAGCACAATCAATCTCGACGAGGCCCGTCTAGCAATAGACGCTATGGCGTGTTTAGTCGATGGTCTTGGTTCCGATCTGGGTGAAAACGCAGAGACACTCCAAGAAGCCCTAGCCCAGTTACGTCTGGCTTACGTTGAAGTGTCTGAACAGATCAACTCAGGGAATTAAAGCCAATGGAAGACGAGCGCAGTTCTTTAATAGAAGACTACGCAATAATTGGTGACACTGAAACCGTAGCCGTAGTCGCCAACGATGGATCAATAGATTGGTTTTGTGCTCCACGTTTTGACTCCGGGGCATGTTTTGCGCGACTTCTCGGAAATAACGACAACGGCTTTTGGAAAATCGCTCCCGTCGAAGGTGGCCGAGCAAGTCGCCGGTCGTACCGAGAAGGAACGCTAGTTTTAGAAACCGACTTCGAAACTCCTACGGGAAGTGTTCGAATAACTGACTGTATGCCTATACGCGACCACAACATAAACATAGTGCGACGCTGCACGGGACTGAGTGGGTCGGTCGATATGCGGATGGATCTTTCGATACGGTTTGACTACGGGTCAGTAGTTCCTTGGGTCAGAAATATCGATAACCAAATTGTGGCAATTGCCGGCCCAGAAGCATTATGCCTCTCTACTCCGGTAGAGATAAAAGGTGAGCGTTTTCACAATGTAGCTAAGTTCACTGTCAACGAAGGCGACGAAGTGCCTTTCGTGCTTACTTGGTTTCAATCGCACCACACTATTCCTAAAACGATTGACGCTAATAAAGCGATCGCTGAAACCACCGTATGGTGGAAAAAATGGTCAGACAAATCCACTTACTCGGGAAAGTGGGCTGATCTCGTCCAGCGATCCGCCATAACTCTCAAAGCGCTCACTTACAATCCGACCGGAGGGATTATCGCTGCGGGAACAACCTCTTTACCAGAATGGATAGGAAGTGTGCGTAACTGGGACTACCGCTACTGCTGGTTGCGCGACGCCACTTTTTCGCTTTACGCATTAATGAGTCTCGGATATCGAGATGAAGCAGAAAAATGGCGTGATTGGCTCCTGCGTTCGGTGGCGGGTGCCCCCGACAAAATTCAAATCATGTACGGCGCGGCCGGCGAAAGAAGACTTGAGGAATACGAAGTTGATTGGTTGTCGGGGTACGAAGGTTCAGCTCCCGTGCGAGTGGGCAATGCCGCGGCCGATCAATTCCAACTCGATGTCTACGGAGAAGTTTTCGATGCGCTGCACCAAACACAAAAAATAGGGATACCCCCGTCTCCTAACCTTTGGCCGCTCGCGCTGGCCATCTTGGGTTTCGTCGAAGAGGCCTGGCGGCTACCGGATGACGGAATTTGGGAGATCCGCAGCGAGCGTAAGCACTTCACTCACTCCAAAGTGATGGCTTGGGTCGCCTTCGATCGGGCGATCAAAATCGTAAAAGCTCGGGAGATGCCTATCGACACCACCCCATGGGAAGCAATTAGGAATGAAATCCACGCCCAAGTATGCGAAAAAGGTTTTGATGTTGAGCGCAATACTTTCGTGCAGGCCTACGGGTCGTCAGAACTGGATGCCAGTTTATTGATGTTGCCTCTGGTTGGCTTTCTTCCCGCTACTGACCCTCGAATAGTGGGTACCGCCGATGCTATTGCGAGCGAGTTGATGGTTGATGGTTTTGTCCAGCGTTACAAAAGTGCTTCCGGGGTAGACGGTCTGCCCGAAGGTGAAGGGGCGTTTTTGCCGTGCTCGTTCTGGCTAGCTGACAACTATTCATTGATGGGTCGAACCGAAGAGGCTCACACCTTATTCGAGCGACTGATTACTCTCGTTAACGACGTGGGCTTGATTGCCGAAGAATACGACGCCAAAGCTTCTCGCATGCTCGGCAACTTCCCGCAGGCCATGACTCACGTATCACTGATAAATACCGCTTATAACCTCAGTGGTTCTACGGGGCCAGCTCACGTCCGATCAGGGAGCGCCAAGAGCAGTTAGTGGATAATTTTGCTAATAGCTAGTTCGATGATCCCGGTAGCACCTTTATCTTTTAGCGCCGGTATGAGAACATTGATGTCGCTCTTATTAACCACCGTCTCTACTGCGCAAGCATCCCCGCCAGCAAGATCAGAAACTGTTGGAGCATCAAGGGCAGGAAGCAACGCAACCACTTCTGCGAGTCGAGAACGATCCACATTGAGTTTAAGTAGTACTTGACCGCGCGCTTCTAGTGTTCCCATCAACAAAATTTTGAGTTGCTCCATCGCTTCGCGCTTGACGGGATCGGCATAAGCCGTTGGATTAGCGATCAATTCAGTGTTAGAGGTTAGGACGGTATCAATGATTCGCAAGCCTGCGGCTCGTAAGGCTCGTCCAGTTTCAGTTATCTCCACCACCGCATCGGCGATGTCGGGCACCTTGGCCTCGGTCGCCCCGTAAGAAAGCGATATGACGGCATTGAGCCCACTGCGCTCACAGTAACGACGAGTGAGTTCGGGGTATTCGGTGTGAATACGTAAACCGGCGGGTAGTTCGCTTACTTCACGGGCCGAAGTGCGCTCTCCGACCGCAAGTACTATCCGTACCGGGGCATCACTGACCTTGGAGTAAGGAAGTTCGGCCAGAGTCACTACATCAGAGCTAGTTTCTTCAATCCAGTCTCTCCCGGTCACTCCAAGATCGAAGCGTCCTTCGGCGACATAGCCCGGTATTTCTTGTGGCCGCAATATGCGAACATCACTAACTCGAGGGTCAGAAATAGTTGCACGATAATCAACATCTGATGATCTGACTACCGCCAAGTCAGCGTCTTGGAATAGAGCAAGGGTGGCAACTTCTAGCGACCCCTTAGGAAGAACGAGACTTAACATATCTACATACTCTCACGCGAACCACCACGCAATGCTCGCAATAACTGAACCATTTCAATCGCAGTGGCCGCAGCCTCAGCCCCTTTGTTGCCTTCACTACCTCCGCAACGATCAAAGGCTTGCTGCTCGGTGTTGGTGGTGAGTACGCCAAAAGCAATCGGAACTCCGGTATCGACTGAGATCTGAGCACACGCATCGGCGCACGGGCCCGCTACGTACTCAAAATGGGCAGTATCGCCTCGAACTATTGCGCCTACGCAAATGACTGCGTCTGCCTTAGCCGTCACCTCTTTAGCGATCAGAGGGATTTCGAATGCGCCCGGAACCCAGTAGACCTCAACATCTGAGCCCCCTAGTTCGGTGATTTTTTCTAGCGCCCCTTCGACTAAAGGTTTAGTTATGTGCTCATTGAATCTCGCCGCGACGATGGCTAACTTCATCCCCGCAGCATCGAGATTTACAGGTTCAAGTGCTGAAACACCCATGGTTTTGTCAGGCCTCGCTTTCACCTAAATCGAGGAGGTGTCCCAATTTGTCTTTTTTGGTGCGCAGGTAACTTATGTTCTCCGAGTTAGGAGTGACGCTCACCGGAACTCGTTCTACAATCTCGAGCCCAAATCCATCGAGCCCACCGTATTTAGCGGGATTATTGGTCATCAAGCGCATGGTAGTCACTCCTAAGTCAACCAATATTTGCGAACCAATGCCGTACTCACGCGAGTCAGCCGAGAACCCAAGTTCGACATTGGCTTCAACGGTATCTCGGCCTTGGTCTTGCAATTTGTAAGCATCGATTTTATGACCAAGTCCAATTCCTCGACCTTCATGACCACGCAAATAAACGACTACCCCACTGCCTGCCTCGGCTACTTTCTCTAAGGCGAAGTCGAGTTGAACTCCACAATCACAACGAAGCGATCCAAAAACATCGCCGGTTAAGCATTCGGAGTGCACTCGAACAAGAACATTTTTTTCATTAGATATATCGCCTCTTACGAAAGCAATGTGTTCTACTCCATCGAGAATGCTCTCAAATACATGCGCAGTGAAGTCCCCGTAACGAGTAGGGATGCGAGCTTGGGAAACTCGGCGAACCAACTTTTCTCGCTGTCGCCGATAACGGATTAAATCAGCAATTGAGATTATTAACAAGGAGTGGTCCTCGGCGAATTTCTCTAGTTCAATAAGTCGAGCCATAGTTCCGTCATCATTAGTTATCTCCGCCAAAACTCCCGACGGGTAACTACCGGCAAGACGTGTGAGGTCAACCGCAGCCTCGGTGTGCCCCGCACGCTTCAATACTCCCCCCTCTCGGTAACGAAGAGGAAAGATATGCCCAGGACGAGCAAGGCTGTCAGGCTTACTGGTGGCATCGATCAAAGTCGCTACCGTTGTCGACCGATCGGCTGCGGATATTCCGGTGGCAATTCCGTCTCGAGCATCGACGGAAACAGTGAAAGCCGTACGCTGTATTTCGGTGTTATTGGAAACCATTAGCGGAAGTTGAAGTTCGTCACACCGCTCACCTTCCAACGGAAGACAGATCACACCGCTGGTATGGCGAATCATGAATCCCATTGCTTCAGGGGTTACGTGTTGTGCGGCCATTATTAAGTCGCCTTCGTTTTCACGATCTTCGTCGTCGACCACGATGACAAACTCACCGCGGGCGATAGCCGCGATAGCGCTATCAATGTCGGTAAAAGGCATAGGAACTACTTTCTTTTATAATTTGTGGGTAATGACATTGGCACTTATTTAGACGGGTCGTCAACGACAACAGGATTGAGTGCGAGCAGAGACTCGACGTATTTGGCTAATACGTCAACTTCAAGATTCACTTGGTCCCCAGGCTGACGATCGCCAAAAGTTGTACTCGCGAGGGTGTGGGCAATAAGGGCTACGCCGCAATTGTCATCTTTGACTTCCACGATCGTAAGACTTACTCCATCTAGGGTTATAGACCCTTTCTCGACTACATATCTAGTCAATCTCTTTGGTAAAGAAAGAGTGAAGCGGACTGACCCGTCAGGTTCACGGTCGCGGCTTGCTACTTTGGCTATCCCGTCGATATGACCCTGGACAATATGTCCGCCCAGGCGATCAGAAAGTCGAACGGGACGTTCTAGATTGACTCGATCGCCAATCTTCAATTCGCCCAGAGTAGTGCGTAGTAACGACTCGGGCTGAACGTCTGCAGTCCATGAAGTGGCAGTTTGATCTACGACAGTAAGACAACAGCCGTTTACTGCTATTGAGGATCCTAAAGTAGAGTCAGCAATCGCCAATTCACACGAAATCGTTAAACGGGTTCCTCCGTCATGGTCGTTTAGATCGCTAATCGTCCCTAACTCTTCGATAATTCCAGTAAACATCAGGATTCCCCTAGAGAGATGAAATCAAGTCGGGCATCGTCCCCCATCGCTACACAACTAATTAATTTAAATCGCGTCGCCTGATCTAAACCCGGAACTCCCACTCCGCTAAAAGATGAGGTCGCCTCAGTCCCCAAAATCATTCCAGAAACATAAGCAACTAATCGATTGACAAAACCACCTCGAACAAGGGCACCTGCTACCTCGGGACCACCTTCAAACATTGTTTGCACAATTCCGCGCTTACCTAAAGAGCCGAGCACAGTTTCTAGATTTACGCCTTTCCCTTTTGGCCCTGATTCAATCGTTTCAACTTGAGCTCCCGATGCTAACCATTCGTCGACTATTTTCGAGGGGGCTGATTTGGTAGTGAAAACTAAAGTTGGGGCTAAAGTAGTAGTGAACAGCGGACCGGTGGCCCTAACGCGGCCGCGACTATCGAGAAGGACTCTTAAAGGTTGTTCACCAACGTACTCTGGAGTGCGCACAGTCAAAGTCGGTGCGTCTAATAGAGCGGTGCCAGACCCAACGACGATCGCCTGCGACTCGCGTCGAAGTTCGTGAGAATCAGTCCTCGATGCTTCACCCGTGATCCACTTAGATTCTCCGTTGGCAGCCACGGAGCGACCATCAAGGCTAGAAGCGACTTTGAGCACACACCAAGATCTCCCGGTAAGGCGGTGATGAACGTAGGGAGCGAGTGAAAGATCTGCTTCTTCTTTTCCTACTCCCGTTACTACCGTTATACCCGATGCTCGCAGTGCTGCTATTCCTCGGCCCTGCATTTTCGGGTCAGGGTCGAGTATGGCTACCACCACTTTGGTTACTCCGGCACTAATTAGCGCTTCGGTGCACGGACCAGTTCGGCCTTCATGGACGCAAGGTTCAAGCGTGACGTAGACGGTAGAATCACGAGCTTTGTCGGCCGCTTCATCTAGAGCAACAATCTCTGCGTGCCGCCCACCGGGGGCTTGGGTAGACCCCTGACCAACAATCTCCCCGCGACGCACGACTAATGCCCCCACCCAAGGATTAGGAGCGCAACGATGTCGGACCCAGTGGCCTAAAGCGAGGGCTTGACTCATAAATTGTTCATCGGTCAGGTCGTCGCTGGACGGACGCGCCGAAATCTTCTCAATCGAACTTTTACTAGTTAGCGACATCGCAACCCCCAGAACTACCCCATACTAACCGAAAATCATAAAAAATGAAACAGGTTCTATTTTTGCCCCTACAGTCCGGGGTTAATGAGGGTGGCCACCAGCCAACAGATCGAGCGCATGAGCAATAGCGGGCTCTATTGTCCCAAGGGCTTCAACGGCCCCCAGAGGAGAACCCGGCAAATTGCAGATCAGGGCTGACCCCGAAGTCCCGCATACTCCTCGAGAAAGCATGCCGTAATTGCGATCGCCTAGATCGCTCACTCGCCGGATAGCTTCAGCCAAGCCGGGGGCCGATCGTTCAATTACTAAATTTGTTCCCTCGGGAGTCAAATCACGAGGGCCCATCCCGGTTCCCCCGGTAGTAAGTACCACTCCAGCGAAACCAGTAACTAAATCACGCAATGTGGACGAGACGCTTTCTACTCCGTCGGCGCAAACACGGTGTTCAACGACGATAAAACCTTTTTCTTCCAAATAGCCGACTAGGGCAACGCCAGATTTATCTTCACGAGTGCCTTGACTGACACCGTCGGAGACAGTGAGCACTTTGGCCGAGAAAGATTTATTAGTCACTGGAAATAGAAAATCAAGCCCATGCGGCGGCTCGAATTTCTCGGGCGGCTTTTGCTGGGTCAGGGGCACGAAATATAGCGCTTCCCGCCACCAACACATTGGCCCCAGCAGCAGTAGCTAAGGGAGCAGTAGTAGCAGTGATGCCACCGTCAATTTCAATATCTAAATCTAAGCCCATTTCATCAGCTTTATCTCGAGCAGTGCGAACTTTTTCGAGTACTTCTGGAATAAATGCTTGTCCACCAAAGCCTGGGTTAACACTCATTACCAACAGCAAATCTATTTCGTTTAAATAAGGTAAAACCGTCTCAATAGGAGTATCAGGATTAAGCGTTAAACCAACTTCAACTCCCAGCGAGCGTAGTTGTGCAAACAGAGGCTGCGGGTCCCCTATTTCGATATGGACAATACATCGATTCGCTCCCGCTTCAGCAAAATCAGCGAGCAATACTCCGGGGTTACTAACCATGAGATGGCAATCAAGAAAAAGATCGGTGTGCTCTCGCAAAGACTTAACTACTGGAGGTCCGATAGTTAAATTAGGGACAAAATGGCCGTCCATGACATCGACGTGCAGAAGATCTGACTCTGGAGCCACTTTTTCTATCTCTTGCGCGAGATAAGCAAAATCGGCAGAAAGAATAGATGGGGCTATCTTGGGGCTTGGCATCTCGCGAGATTACTCTGGCCGAGTAAGTCCGAGGACAAACATTCCGTCAGTCGAAGCAGCCTGGGGAAACAATATCGATCCTGGCCCGCAGCGCTTCCAAGGGCTAGCCGGTGGAGCCAAGACCTTGAGATCAGGTCGTTTAGCCAACACTCTCTCGGCCACACCAAGAGTTTCCGCTTTAGTGAGTGGACAAACTGAATACACTAGAACTCCACCCAGTTCGAGATTGTCTATAGCGGCAAGAACCAGTTGTTCTTGTAAAGCGGCCAAGGGAGCAAGATCG
>SHUY01000023.1 GCA_009694435.1 Acidimicrobiia bacterium
AACCTGGTCTTGAAGTGTGCGATCTTGAAGTAAAGCGCAACCAGCCTTCGGTTACCGCCGACACTCTCGAAGACCTAGTAGCCCCGGGTCAAGAACTATTCCTTATCCTCGGAGCTGACGCGGTAGCCAATATGTCGACCTGGCGACGGCTAGAAGAGACGCGCGACTTGGCCACTGTGGTCGTGATGGAGCGAGCGGGCGAGTTGGCCTCTCCGCCGGGGCCAGGCTGGAAAGTGGAGCACGTCGCAATGCCTACGGTGAATGTCTCGTCTAGTGCGATTAGGGAAAATCTGCTGGCCAACAAATCAATAGCCGCGATGGTGCCCGAAGCGGTCGCCACGATGATTACGGCTCGCAACCTCTATGATGTAACTAGATGATCCCCGCTCCTCAGTTGTCAGTCAATGATCGAGCCCAAACGGTGGCGGCTGCTCTTGAGGCTAAGCAGGGAGAAAACATTTCGATCCTTGACGTTGCACCAATAGCGGCTCTTATCGAGCGATTCGTTATCGTGAGCGGGTCTAACTCTCGGCAAGTAGGAGCGCTGGTCGATTCGGTCCTAGATGCTATGCGCGATCTTGACGGGTCAAAGCCCATGATTGAGGGTCGTGATGACGCTACGTGGGTTTTGCTTGATTACGGAGATGTTGTCGTGCACGTTTTCTTGCGAGAAACTCGGGCTTATTACGACCTTGATCAGTTGTGGGCCGACGCACTGCCCGTGCTAGTGCAAGCCTGAATTCAAAAACGGTCTTACTTCGATACCTCTATCGGCAAGATCATTTTTTATTTCTTCCACCCCCAAGTTTTTAAGCCCTTGGCTTTCTAGGCGAGGGGAGTAAAGAATCGAACTGATGATTGCTCCTTGTGCACCACCGGCAGAAAAGCCTTGCGCTATGTGCTCGACGGTTCCGGCTCCACCGGAAGCAATAATCGGAACCGACACTGCGTCAGCCACCGCACGAGTTATTTCTAAGTCGTAGCCCGAGGCGGTTCCATCTCGGTCGATACTGTTAACCACAATCTCGCCGGCCCCCAACTCTTCACCTCGCTTAACCCAGTCGATAGCGTCAAGTCCAGTGGCTTCGCGCGCGCCATCAATAAAAACTTCGTAGCCGCTTGGGATCCCTGCGCGCAGGCCAACGTTACGAACCTGAGTACTTAAAACCACGCACTGGCGGCCAAACTCTTGCGCGCCTTGGCGAATCAGATCTGGTTCTCGCACCGCCATTGAGTCAATACTTATTTTTTCTGCGCCCGCCTTTAAAACCGCGAACATATCGGCAACTGAGCGTATTCCTCCACCAACAGTAAACGGAACAAACACTTGACGAGCGACCCGGCGCACAGTGTCTAGGTCGATTGGTCGGCGTTCTACGCTAGCCGTTATGTCGTAAAAAATAATTTCATCAATCTGTTCCTCGTAGAGTTCTCGGGCCAAATCTTCTGCTGGAGCAACATCAATATTATTTTCAAATTGTTGGGCTTTAGTCACTCGACCTTTGAGCACATCGAAGCAGGCGATCAATCGACAAGTAAGCATTACGAGCTCATACTCTCTGGGTTCCAAGTTGAGAAGTTGGTCAAAAGGCTAAGGCCGATTTCACCACTTTTCTCTGCGTGGAACTGCGTAGCCACAATATTTTCGTGAGCCATAATTGAACAAAAGTCTTCACCGTACGAAGTAGTGGCTATTACGTGATCTGGGTTGGAGGGTGTTGCGAAGTACGAATTTACAAAATAGCAATAGCCCGCGTCGGGAAATCCTTCGACCAACGGGTGCGGGCGAACGACCTTCACTGAGTTCCAGCCAATTTGGGGTACTCGTAACGGCCCGGTGAACTGCTTAACGTTTCCGGGTATCCAACCTAAACCGGCTACATCTCCTTCTTCGGAGTGTTCTAAAAGAATTTGTAAACCAACACATATTCCGAGAATGGGAGTTTTCTCATCCCGCACGCTCTTAGTCAATGGTTCGAGTAATCCGGCTGATTTAAGAGAGTCGATAGTGGCCGCGGCCGCTCCCACTCCGGGAAGGATAATTCGGTCGCATCGGGACAGTTCGTCCCCGTTAGCAACTAGTCGATAGTCGACTCCTAATCGTTCGAGCGCGTAACCCACACTCGGAGCGTTACCCGCCCGATAATCGATGACCCCTATCACGGAGCGAAAAGTCTCATGCCCTACCGATTGTACGGAAATAAACTCCCGTACTGGTGGGAATTATTGGAATTCAAAGCGGGGAGTGGAGCCGACGCGGATCGAACGCGCTACCTCGTCCATGCCATGGACGCGCTCTACCAATTGAGCTACGGCCCCGTAAGGGTCTCAGGCTACCAGCGAGACCAAGGGTAGGAATAAAGATAACTGCCCGAACGTCCGTTCGTCGCTTTGGGCTCGCTACTCTCGTCTAATGGATGTGAGCAGTCAGGACGAATCGGCCCCACCGCAGCGCTACGACGCTCGCCTCGCGGGCGAGATCGAACTGCGTTGGCAGGACTACTGGGAAGACCAGCACACCTTTTGGGCTCCCAACCCAACTGGCGATCTATCAGATGGGTTTGCCGCGGAGGCGGGAAATAAAAAACTTTTTGTGCTTGACATGTTTCCTTACCCCAGTGGAGCTGGTCTTCATGTTGGCCATCCTCTTGGTTATATAGGAACTGATGTCTGGGCGCGTTTTCATCGCGCCAATGGTTATAACGTTTTGCATTCGTTGGGTTATGACGCGTTTGGGTTACCGGCGGAGCAGTACGCACTAGAGACCGGCCAACACCCGCGCGTCGCTACTGAAGCCAACGTGGCCATGATGCGTCGCCAGTTACGAGCGCTTGGTTTAGGCCACGATTCACGTCGTAGCGTTTCTACTACTGACCCCGATTACTACCGCTGGACGCAGTGGATTTTCCTACAGATTTACAACGCGTGGTACGACTACGAGGCCGATCAATCACGCCCGATTACTGACTTAATAAGTCAGCTGAGTTCGACGGAGATACCGGCAGTAATTTCTGGTTCAGAAAATACTGATGCGCCGGAGTGGTCAAAACTCTCAAAAGAACAGCAAGCCAAAATTGTCGACTCGTATCGTTTGGCTTATCAAGAAGAAGCACCGGTCAATTGGTGTCCTGGACTAGGTACGGTGTTGGCTAACGAAGAGGTAACTTCGGAAGGTCGTAGCGAAAGAGGCAACTTTCCCGTCTTTAAGCGACCACTTAAACAATGGAAGTTACGAATCACTGCTTACGCCGACCGGTTGTTGGCCGATCTCGAAGATCTTGATTGGCCAGAGCCAATAAAAATAATGCAGCGCAATTGGATTGGCCGCAGCACTGGTGCTTTGGTTTCATTTTCAGTCGAAACCAAAGAAAAAATAAGTATTGATGTCTTTACCACTCGCCCCGACACTCTTTTTGGTGCCACCTACTTAGTGCTAGCTCCCGAACACCCGTTAGTCGATTCGGTCGTTCCGGCTGAGTGGCCAACCGAAACGCCACTAGCATGGCGCTCAACTTTTGGTATTGATGCATTGCCGAGCGAAGCGGTGCGTAAGTACCGAGAATTTGCCGCCACTACAACTGAGCTTGAACGCCAAGCCGAAGGAAGAGAAAAAACTGGAGTATTTAGTGGCGCTTTTGCTCGCAATCCAGCCAATGACACGCTTATCCCTATTTTCTTAGCTGACTACGTCTTAATGGGTTACGGAACTGGAGCCATTATGGCTGTACCAGGACAAGACCAGCGAGACTGGGAATTTGCCCAAGAGTTCGATCTCCCCATAGTGCGTACGGTCGCGCCTCCCGATTCGTTCACCGGAGATGCTTACACCGGAGACGGTCCGGCTATTAATAGTGATTTCCTTAATGGGTTGCGAATACAAGAAGCTAAAAAGCACATGGCCGATTGGCTAGTTGAGCATAAAGCGGGTTGGCCCACCACGGTTTACAAGTTGCGCGATTGGCTGTTTAGTCGTCAGCGCTACTGGGGCGAACCCTTCCCGATTGTTTATTCAGATGACGGCCAAGCCCATGCGCTTTTGGATTCGATGCTTCCAGTCGAATTGCCCGAGGTAGACGATTTCCGCCCCCAAGTTCTCGACCCCGAAGATGATGATCACGATCCCGAGCCACCATTGGCGCGCGCTCTCGATTGGGTCAATGTAGATCTTGATCTGGGAGACGGAACGAAAACCTATCGCCGTGAAACCAACACCATGCCTCAGTGGGCGGGGTCATGCTGGTATTACTTGCGCTATCTCGATCCCCGCAACCCACAAGCATTAGTTGACCCCGAAGTCGAAGCGTATTGGATGCAAGACCCCAATCGTCCTGATGCTGGGGGAGTCGATCTTTATGTGGGCGGAGTCGAGCACGCGGTGCTGCATCTTCTTTACGCGCGGTTCTGGCACAAAGTTCTCTTTGATCTCGGAGTGGTTTCGACGCGCGAGCCTTTTCGTCGGCTATATAACCAGGGCTACATCCAAGCCCCCGCCTTTCGCGATGCTCGCGGTATGGCGGTAGAGGCAACCAAAGTATCCAAACGGGGGGATGAATTTTTCTTAGGTGATGAACCAGTAACTCGAGAGTTTGGGAAAATGGGTAAGAGCCTGAAAAATGTTGTTACCCCCGACGACATTTCACAAGAGTACGGAGCTGACACCTTGCGGCTCTACGAGATGTTCATGGGTCCCCTTGACGCCAGTCGGCCGTGGAGCACGGCCGACATTGTGGGCGTGCATCGTTTTCTTCAGCGGGTCTGGCGAAATTTAATCGACGAAGAGACGGGTGAGCCGAGGATCACTGAAGAACCACCCGACCTCGAGACCCGCCAACTCATGCATCAGACCATCGATGCGGTGCGAGCCGATATGGTCGCTTTGAAGTTCAACACCGCTATCGCCCGCCTCTTCGAGTTAAACAACCGTCTCACTCAAGTAGTCAACGAACAAAACGCTTCGCCTCGTGAAGTAGCAACCAATCTGGTCTTACTGCTTTCTCCTCTGACTCCCCATATAGCTGAAGAACTATGGCGTCGCTTAGGCCATGAGAATTCTTTGGCCTACGAACCATTTCCGGTAGCCGACCCGTCCGAGTTGTCTAGGGCCGAGATTGAGATTCCGGTGCAGATAAATGGCAAAGTGCGAAGCCGGATTACCGTCGCCGCCAACGCGGCCGCCGACGAGATCGAGGCCGCCGCTCGTTCCGATGAACATATCTCCGCTCTGCTGGCAGATACCATCGTGGACAAAGTGATTGTGGTCCCCGGGCGTTTAGTTAATTTCGTTATCGGTTAAAAACCCGCAGTCACGCGTCCCTAGGGTAAGTAGTCACCCAGTAACCATTAGAGGTTGTCTCGATGGTTGGTAACTTGCTGGAGGCCATCCGATGCCCGAACGTCCTGATTCTGAGTTTTGGTCTTCGCCTCGTTCGCCCGCACCCGCTCGGTGGGCTAGTCAAACTTCATTCAGCAAATTGCGCGACTCCTGGGATCGTTGGCGCGGTGAAGCTCGGTTTGGACTAGTAATCCTTATCGGACTTGCGGTGATCGCGGGTTTTGTGTGGTACCGCATTGGATCAGCCAATACCGGCGCTGCGTCGGACAAACCTCAAGCCAGTTCAACTGGTTTCGACTCTTCCAATTCACTGGGTACGACTACCACCACCACGGGTAAAAAAGTCGTGGTCCATGTGGCGGGTGTGGTCGCTCGACCCGGAGTGGTAGAACTAGCGGCGGGGGCGCGTGTTATCGATGCCATCGAAGCCGCCGGTGGGGGATTAGCCGACGCTGATCTCGATCGATTGAATTTGGCCGCTTTATTAATGGACGGTCAACAGGTTTTAGTCGCTCGCGTAGGCGACCCAACGAGACCCGCTTTAAGTGGAGTTCCGTCTAGCGGTGGTACAACCACCGAGTCACCCACAGGACTGATAAATCTCAATACTGCTACGGCCATCGAAATTGAAACCCTTCCCGGCATTGGTCCTGTGTTGGCCGCAGCAATTATTCGTGAGCGTGATCAACGAGGAGGATTTGCTTCGGTCAACGAACTGCGCGAAGTCGACGGAATAGGAGAGAAACGATTTAGCGACCTGCGCGATCTGGTAACCGTCTGAGGTGCTAGTCAAGGCAGTAAGCGCTGCTCCGGTAGCACTAATCCTCGGAATATTAATTGGTGACTATCTCGGCCCTAGCCCTTCTCACCTTTTTTTATTTGGAGTCGCCATTTTTGGTTCTTTAGCGGGCATTCTTTTTTTAAGTAGTCCCCGAGACAAGTCGACGTCGTGGCCAGACGCAGTGAGTTTTCTCACGCTGTCAGTTTTACTGACAATCGTTTTTATGGGGGTTTCGGTCGAACAGCGTTCTCTAAATGGCTTAGAGAATTGGTCACTCCAAGACGCGGTAACCAAGCGAGCCGAAGTGACTCTGTGGGGCTCAGTAGTCGATGACCCTCATGGGTCGCGTTGGACTACCGAAGCACGCGTTCGAGTTGATAAAGCTCAACTCAATCAATCCGGTGCACAGCCTTTTGATGTCAATCGCATTATTGCGGTGCGGGCCGAAGCGAGTGCGGCTCGACGGTTAGTGGTCTTGTCGGCCGGTGACGGAGTTGTCTTACGGGGTTGGCTCCACCCGCTTGCGGGCTACGACCGCTACTTGCGTTGGTTTCATGTTGCCGCAGTGATTGTTGCCACTGACTTGGTCTCCGCTAGTCGGCCAAAATCTTTAGTGTATTTAGTAGCCAACAAGTCACGCGACTTAGTTTTAGATGGGACTGCTGATCTTTCGAGTAAACCACGCGCGCTAATGGCCGGATTTTTATTAGGCGACACTCGAGATATTGATCCTGAAGTTATTAATGAGTTCCGATCTTCGGGACTGTCGCATTTATTGGCAGTATCAGGTTCAAACGTTGCTTTTGTTTTAGTCCTAGTGGGGCCGCTAGTTAGTAGATTTCCGCGCCCTATTCGGCTCGGAGCTATTTTTCTAGTGTTAATTATTTTTGGTGCCATGACTCGATGGGAGCCGTCAGTTCTGCGGGCGTGCGCTATGGCTGCGTGCGCGGTTTTTGCCGCTTACATTGGCCGACCCGCGCGTGGCGTTCGCCTTCTTGGGATAGCCGTCTTTTTGTTGTTACTGGCTGACCCTTTTTTGCTACACTCGGTGGGGTTTTTATTGTCAGTAGGAGCCAGCCTGGGGATTTGCCTATTGGCTCCGGTTATCGCCCTTTGGCTCCGAGGTCCAAATTGGTTTCGTCTGGCGTTCGCCACGACTGCCGCGGCCCAGATCGGAGTGGCTCCGGTATTGCTCGTGGTTTTTGGATCCATTCCGTTAGTCAGTATCCCGGCCAACCTCCTTGCGGTGCCACTAGTGGGTCCTCTCACGGTCTGGGGTCTCGCCTCGGGAGTGGCGAGTGGACTGATTAACTTGCCCGCCCCTGATCTAGCCGGGGCCTTGCAGTGGCCCACCGAAGTTCTCGCCGAGGCGATTTTAGGAATTGCCAACTTGACTAGCCAGATCCCCATCGATTTATCGCTCCCGGCCGTTGGGGTGGGTTTAGTAATCGGAGGATTATTCGCCCTACGGCGAAGTGCGCTTCGAGCACTGCGGCGTCGTATGATCCGAGAGCGTGAATTGGTTTTACCGTCTCGGTGAGCGTCGGCTTGATCTGACCAACCGAACTCTGGTTATGGGGATTTTAAATCGCACCCCTGATTCTTTTTATGATGGGGGTGAAACTTTTGCTCTCGATGATCTCGTTCGTCGGGGCGAACAACTCAGTCTTGCTGGTGCCGACATTCTCGATGTAGGAGGGGTGAAGGCCGGCCCAGGCGAAGAAGTCTCGGAAGCCGAAGAACTCGACCGCGTTATTCCCGCCGTTGAAGCCCTGCACGCCCGTCTTGACACCGCGATTTCAGTCGATACTTGGCGAGCCAGTGTTTTGTCCGCCGCGTGTGAGGCCGGAGCGTTGGTGGGCAATGACATCAGCGGATTTGCTGATCCGGAGTATCTCTCGGTTGCCGCGAGGCACAAAGTTTCGGTGGTGGCCACCCATATCCGTTTAGCCCCACGGGTCCCCGACCCCGACCCTCACTACGACGATCTCGTCTCCGATGTATTGGCTCAACTTCTCGACCGGGCTGAGCGCGCCGAATCTGCTGGGCTCGAACACGATCAGATTGCTATTGATGCTGGGCTCGACCTTGGTAAAACTCCAGCTATGAGTGCGATGCTTTTGCGAGAAAGTGGGGTTTTAGCGGCTACGGGCTACACCTTGTTACTGTCGGCTTCCAATAAACGCTTTCTTGGAGATCTGCTTGGTCTCGATATCGATCAACGCCGAGAAGCCTCACTCGCGGCGGTGGCCTACGGCGTTGCCCATGGTTGTCGAATTGTTCGGGTGCACGATGTGGCCGGAAGCGTTCAAGTGTGTCGGGCAATAGAAGCGATCCAGAATTCTTTGTGATGGTTTTCTATTGAGCGCACATTTAGTTAAGGGTGATGACTCGGTACTGCGCAACGAAGTGTTAGACGCACTAATTGCCCAGCTCCTCGGCGACCAAGACCGCACTCTTGCCCTTGAAGAAATTGTCATACCTTCGCCCGCCACTGCGGTTGGGGGAGATGGTGCTGGTGAGATGACGGGAAGTGGAAGCGATGCTCGCAGCGCGGCCTTGGCTGTAGCCATCAACGCGTCCCAAACTCCACCTTTTATGACCGATCAACGAGTAGTGGTAGTTCGCGATGTCGGTCTCATCAATGCCGCGGAAGTGGGTCCGTTACTCGAGTATTTAGACGACCCACTTGACACCACCGAATTGGTTCTTGTCGCCGGTGGTGGAGCACTCAATAAAAAAATAGAAACGGCCATCAAATCCAACGGTGAAGTTTTAGCGCCGGAAGCAACCGAGGCTTCCGACGTTCTCGCTCGGGCAACCAGAGACGCTGGTTTGCGGTTAACTCCGGCGGCGGAGAAAGCGGTGCTCGATCATGCTGGTTCCGAGGCCGGAATGGTTAAGCGAATTGTTACCACTCTCGCCACCATTGATTCTGACGGTTCACCAATAGATGTTGGTGAAGTTATTCCTTATCTAACCGATGCCGGCAGTGTTCCCGTCTGGGATTTAACTAATGCCATCGAAAAAGGTGACACTAAATCTGCTCTCGCCACTTTGAACCGTCTACTTAATGCCACGAGCGCCAAACAGACTCGTGCCATGCATCCATTGCAGGCTTTGGCGGTATTAGTTTCGCATTATCGGCGACTGTTACGCCTTGATGACCCTGAAATTCGTTCGCCCGAAGCCGCGGCTAAGGCCTTAGGGGGTAAAACTAATCCCAACTCCGCTCGTTTTCGCCTAAAACAAGCGCAACGATTAGGACCCGAGGGGTTGCAGCGGGCGTTTGAATATTTAGCTAACGCAGATTTAGACCTAAAAGGTCGTAGGGCAATACCCGAAGACGTAGTTATGGAAACTTTGGTTGCTCGGCTCTGTGCTTTAGAAAACCGACGCTGATTTAAGCGGAATTTAGCCTTTGGCGGAACGGCGCATTAAGCGAGAAGTGCGACGCGCGGCTTGGTTCTTGTGAATACGACCTTTTGCTTGCGCTCGGTCTATGCGCTGCTGAGCGATTCGGATCTTGTCGGGGGCATCGGCGGCGTTTTCGTCAACTGCCTTAGTCGCCACCTTGACGCGAGTCTTTAATTCTGACCGGGCTGACTGATTGCGGACGCGGCGTTTTTCGTTCTGCCGGTTGCGCTTTACTTGGCTTTTGATGTTGGCCATAAGTGTTTTAGGTTATCATAAGAGCCGAGCAACTTCGCCAAGCCACCCCGAGGCGACGAGCGACGGGCTGAGCCTGCGAGACTCTTGAGTATGAACGCCCAGCCTCGTTTTAGAAACTTCGCCATCGTTGCCCATATAGACCACGGTAAAAGCACGCTGGCCGATCGCTTGCTTGAATTATGTGGAGCGGTGGAAGCCCGAGACATGCGAGCCCAATACTTAGATTCGATGGATATCGAGCGAGAGCGAGGTATCACTATCAAGGCGCAAAATGTACGACTTAAATGGCGAGACCACATTTTGCATCTAATCGATACTCCTGGGCACGTTGATTTTGGTTATGAGGTATCTCGCAGTCTGGCGGCCTGCGAAGGTGCCCTTTTGTTGGTTGACGCCAGTCAAGGGATCGAAGCGCAAACTTTAGCCAATTGCTTTTCTGCCTTAGAGGCGAACTTAACCATCGTGGCGGTCCTCAACAAGATTGATCTTCCCGCGGCCGAGCCAGAAAAACGGGCCGCAGAGATTGAAAAAGTTTTAGGTATTCCGGCTGATGAAATTTTGCGTATTTCGGCTAAAACCGGAGAAGGAGTTGCAGAGTTACTAGACGTAATCGTCGAACGCGTTCCTCCTCCCACCGGCGATCCCGACGCCCCACTCCAAGCATTAATTTTTGATTCCTCTTACGATCCCTATCGCGGGGTAGTGAGTTCTTTGCGCGTCTTTAACGGAACCCTGACTAGTGGGTCATCGCTTCGTTATATAAATGCTTCCGCTCTCCACGAAGCGGAAGAAGTCGGGGTGCGCAGTCCGAGCCCCTCGCCTGTTGCCGCCCTAGGCCCAGGCGAAGTTGGATATTTGATCGCCGGGATTAAAGCTGTTGGCGAAGCCAAAGTAGGCGAGACGGTCACTAACGCGGCTAACCCCGGAGTGGCCCTCGCGGGTTACGAAGACCCTAAGCCGATGGTGTTTTGTGGTCTATATCCCGTCGATGGAGACGAATACGTTGAATTGCGCGAATCTCTGGCCAAGTTGCGACTTAATGATTCTTCTTTCACTTACGAACCCGAAACTTCTGGTGCGCTGGGATTTGGTTTTAGGTGTGGGTTTTTAGGGCTTTTGCATATGGAAATTGTCAGGGAGAGACTAGAAAGAGAGTACAACCTTTCCTTGGTCGCAACCGCCCCCAACGTTGAGTACCGCGCTTATCTGATTTCGGGTGAAAGTGAAGTAGTGGACAATCCGTCGGCTTTACCTTCACCTAATCAAATAGAGCGCATTGAAGAACCTTTCGTCGACGTAACTGCTTTGACTCCTAGCGAATACGTGGGCGCAGTAATGGAACTAGCCCAGCAGCGCCGAGGTGAACAGACTCGGATGGAGTACATATCTGAAGAGCGAGTTGAGTTGGTTTACACAATTCCTTTAGCTGAGATAGTTTCCGATTTCTTTGATCAACTCAAATCTCGCACGCGTGGATACGCCAGTCTTGATTACGAACCCGCGGGTTACCGAGTAGCCAACTTGGCCAAAGTTGATATTTTACTTAACTCAGTAGCGGTAGATGCGTTTTCTACCATTGTGCATCGCGATAAGGCTTACGACTACGGCCGAAAAATGACAGAAAAACTAAGCGAGTTAATTCCTCGCCAACTATTCGATGTCCCTATTCAAGCAGCAATCGGTGGTCGGATAATCGCCCGCCAAACCGTAAAAGCCCGGCGTAAGGACGTCATCGCCAAATGCTACGGCGGTGATGTCTCTCGTAAGCGCAAGTTGCTTGAACGACAAAAAGAAGGCAAGAAACGAATGAAACAAATCGGACGAGTTGAAGTCCCGCAAGAAGCCTTTGTCGCCGCTCTAACTCTCGATTCATAGATATCGTGACGGCTAGCAACCCTGACGGGACTCAAGACTTCGGAGTGTATGTTCATATACCTTTTTGCGCTACCCGTTGCGATTACTGTGATTTTGCCACTTGGACCGATCGGCAGCATCTTCAAGATTCTTATGTAGATGCTTGCGTTACCGATCTACGCCGTCGCGTCGAGGAAGGTTTAGTTCCGTTGGCTTCGTCGGTATTTTTTGGCGGCGGGACCCCTTCGTTGTTACCACCCGAGCAGCTCATGACTATTCTTGGCGAGATTCCGCGCACGAGTACTGCTGAGGTGACGGTGGAATGCAATCCCGACTCTATTGATCGCTCAGGATTGGATATTTATCGCGCCCACGGCGTTAATAGGCTTTCTTTTGGTGTGCAGTCATTCGATGAACAAGTATTAGCGGGGTTGGGTCGTACTCATAATCCGGCCAACGTCGAACGAGTGGTGGCTGACGCCCGCTTGGCGGGATTCGACAATTTCAATCTCGATTTAATTTACGGAACACCGGGTGAATCCGTTGATCAGTGGTTGGCCACGGTAAATAGTGCCATCGCTCTCAACCCTCCCCACTTGAGTATGTACGCCTTAACCGTCGAACCCGGAACCCCCATGGGCGCTAATGTGCGGGCCGGTGCTTTGGCTCCTGACGATGACGACCAGGCCACTAAGTACGAATTGGCCGACGAACTTTTAACCAAAGCCAAAATGCCGTGGTACGAAATTTCGAACTGGGCCCAGGTGGGTTACGAATGTCGGCACAACTTATTGCACTGGGCCACCGGTGATTATCTTGCGATTGGTTGCGCCGCCCACGGCCACCGAGCACGCTCGCGTTACTGGAATCTGCGTACCCCTGAGAGGTACATCGCGGCGATTGCGGCTCAAGAAAGCCCCGAAGCCGGTTCCGAGGTACTCGATCTAAACGCCCAGCGAGAAGAAGAGTTTGTTCTGGCCTTACGAACTAGCACCGGAGTCTCGGCTCGGAAGGTCGACCCCGAGGTAATTTCTGCCTGCGTGGACGCGGGTTTGATTGATCATATTGCCAGCACCGACCGACTGGTTTTAACCCGTCGGGGCCGTTTATTGGCTACTGAGGTGACGGTGCGCTTACTCGCTGGAAATAATGCTGGCCCTCGGTACGATGGAGTGCTAACCGCTATGGGAAAGGATCGACCAAGTGTCTGAGGGCAAAACGTTTGATCACGAGGCACCGCTGGATGATCGCAAGGCAGCCATTTTGCGAGCCATTGTTGAGGAATACGTCGAAACCGCTCAGCCGGTGGGTTCGGCAGCTATTGCGCGCACTACTGGGCTGGGAGTTTCTAGTGCGACTGTTCGCAACGAAATGACGGTATTAGAACGAGAGGGCTATTTAGCGCAACCCCATACTTCGGCCGGCCGCGTCCCGACCGACCGTGGTTACCGTTTTTTTGTCGATAATTTTATCAACCAAGAAAAGTTACCCGTTTCGCAGCGTAGAGCGGTATCAGACTTTTTTGCTTCCGCTCATCGAGCCCTCGAAGACCTTTTGCACGAAACCAGCGGATTACTCGCGCGCGTATCGCGCCACGCCGCGGTAGTCGTCGGATCGCAACCGGACGCAGCTTGTGTGCGTTCCGCTCAATTAGTTGAAATACAACCGGGCGTGATCTTGACGTTAGTGGTTCTATCTAACGGAGCAGTTGAGCGCGAAGTTTTAGAGTCAACCGAAGTTTTTACTAGCGATCAGATCGCTTCCGCTTCGATCGCTTTCGACGCCCAAATGCGCTCGGCGTCGTGGGGTTCGCTGCCGGACCCGCTTCTTACTGGTGACCCTAAAGTTGACTGCCTTTTGTCTACCGCTCACGCCAAATTGGTCGGCGCTAGCGGTCAAGACGCTTCCGCCGATCTTTACGTGGGTGGGGCCAGTAATTTGGCGGCCGAACAAGGAGCTTTCGCTACATCCGAACGAGCGGGTCGATTGCTAGAAGTCCTTGAGCATCAAGTGATGGTGGTGTCTTTAGTGCGAGAACTTTTTTCCCGCGGCCTTTCGGTGAGTATTGGATCAGAAAATCGTCTCGCTGATTTGCGAGATTGTTCAATCGTTTTGGCCCCCTACGAAATTGATGGCCAAACTGCCGGCGTGGTTGGTGTTTTAGGTCCAACTCGTATGGATTATCGCCACGCCTTAGCCGCGGTGTCGGTGGTGTCAGAACAACTCGGCCGGCATCTTTCGTGAGCCAAGACCTATACGAGCTTCTCGAGATAAACCCCCGGGCTACCGAGTCCGAGATAAAGCAGGCTTATAGAGAAATGGCTCGGCGCTATCACCCCGACGGTAATCCGGGTGATAGCGAGGCTGAAGAAAAGTTTAAAGAAATAAGTCATGCTTACGAGATTTTGCGTGATCCCGAACGCCGGCGACGCTACGACCAGTTTGGCGACACTGGCTCTCGTGGCGCGCCGAGCGGTTCTGATGCGTTTGGGTTTGGTGGATTATTTGATGCATTCTTTTCTGGTGATCAATTTTCTAGCCGCGCCACTTCTCGCGGATCAGATTTAGAGATAACCACCGAACTTTCGTTAGAAGAGGCGGCTTTTGGTTACACGCACACCGTCGAGGCTCGCATACCTAGCGAATGCGAAAGTTGCACGGGCTCGGGCTGCGCTCCGGGTACATTCCCCGAAGCGTGCCCTGCTTGCTCCGGACAAGGCCAGGTGCGCCAAGTGCGCCGTTCGATTCTGGGACAGATGGTCACTGCGGTGGCCTGCGACCGCTGCTCGGGTACGGGCCAGCAAATCCCGTCGCCGTGCCCTGAGTGTCGCGGCGAAGGCCGAGTTATGGCGGAACAGAGCATTGACGTTGAAATACCTGCGGGTATCGATAACGGGCAGCAATTACGCCTGCCTAACCGAGGTGCGGCGGCTCCGAGAGGTGGCCCGTCCGGAGACCTTTACGTTTCAATTCGAGTTACCCCTCATCCCGATTTTGAGCGCCGAGGCAACGATCTTTGGCACCGACATTCGATTTCAGTTACTCAGGCTGTCCTCGGGGCCACGATTACCGTTCCCACGCTCGATGGCGTTCGGGAACTCGAGTTATCGTCCGGCACTCAACCTGACGCAGTAAAGCGCATTAAAGGCCAAGGCGTTCCACGATTAGGTGGGAGCGGTCGGGGAGACCTAATGGTGCAGTTTGAAATCGAAATCCCTACGCGCTTTGATGAAGAACAAGCCGCGCTTTGGTATCAATTGGCCAAAATTCGGGGCGAAGAAGTCGCTGAACCTAGCCACAGTGTCATGGCCCGACTGCGCTCAGTTTTTCGATGACCACTGAAATTTCTTCAACCCTCTTAGCCGACTTTCCTGCCGTTGCTCATGTGATTGTCGATCTTCCTAACGAATTAAGCGATGAACTAAAAATTACGGGTTCCGATGGTCATCATCTCGTGCGGGTCCGGCGTTTGCGAATCGATGAAGTAGTCACCGCCGCCAACGGCTCAGGGTCGTGGCGACCGTACCGCGTCGTCGAATCATCGGGCCGAAGGCTAGATCTCATCGCTACGGCCGAAGTTCGGGTCGAGTCCCCGTTGACCCCACCACTTCGAGTCGCGTTTTCTCTAACTAAAGGGGCGAAACCCGAAGTAGTAGCCCGACAACTTACCGAGTTAGGAGTCGACAGCATTATTCCGGTTGTTGCTGATCGTTCAGTCGCTCGCCCCGAAGCCCAAAGCCTCGTAACTCGTTTGCAGCGAGTGGCGCGAGAAGCGTCTATGCAGTGTCGGCGTAGTTGGTTGCCAGAATGTCTCGCTCCGGTGACCTTTACCGAGGCAATAGATTTGCCGGGCTTGGTGGTCGCGAGTCGAACCGGGACTGCTGCCACTGGCAAACCCAATTCCCAAGGTTGGACTTTGCTAGTAGGTCCCGAAGGGGGTTTTTCCCCCACCGAAATTGCCGCCTTAAAGTCAGTTCCTATATTGGCGGTAGGAGATCTAGTTTTGCGGGCCGAGACTGCAGCAGTAGCCGGAGCTGCGGTTTTGGCCACGCAGCGAAGTCGGTTAGTCGCTTGAGTACGAAGATCCCTCCCGTTACTTCTACGGACTACGCTGATCAAGAAGTGGCATCGCAGTTAAAGATCCGAGTTTCGGGCAATGAATTAATGGCCAGCGTGCTTGGCCCGGGCGACGAATTATTGCGCATAATCCAAGGCGCATTCCCCGTGGGGATTCATGTTCGAGGTAACGAGATCACTATTACCGGCGAATCGTCAGATCGAGAGCGAGTAGGACGACTTTTCGAAGAGTTGGTAGTTCTCGTCGAAAGTGGTCACCAGCTCGACGAAGAAGCTCTAGGGCGCAGTATTGAGATGATGCGCTCTGACCAAAAGCCAACCGAGATATTACGCACCGAAGTCTTGCGTGGGCGCAAAACTGTGCGGCCAAAAACTGCCGGCCAAAAACGCTACGTCGATGCGGTACGTAATAACACCATTACTTTTGGCATTGGCCCCGCCGGAACCGGAAAGAGCTATTTGGCGGTGGCTTTGGCTGTTCAGGCGCTGCTTGATAAAGAAGTAACTCGCATCGTGCTTACTCGCCCTGCGGTTGAAGCCGGAGAGCGACTGGGGTTCCTCCCCGGAGATATTTTGGCCAAAGTAGACCCGTATCTCCGCCCGCTCTATGACGCTCTTTACGACATGCTTGACCACGAAACCGTGGCCCGGCTAATTGACCGGGGAACTCTCGAAGTAGCGCCGCTAGCCTTTATGCGGGGACGAACTCTAAACGACGCCTTTATAATTCTCGATGAGGCGCAAAACGCAACTCCCGAACAACTCAAGATGTTTCTCACCCGCATTGGTTTCGGTTCTCGCTTAGTTGTTACTGGCGATGTTACTCAGATCGATCTTCTTGATGGCCGAGGTCGTTCAGGTTTGGTCGCCACCCGAGAAATTTTACAATCAGTCGACGACATCGCTTTTATTGATCTTGAGGTCAGCGACGTGGTTCGTCATCGAATAGTGCGTGACATCGTGGCCGCCTACGAAAAAGCCGATGCCCAAGCCAGTAAAATAAGCGGTTCTTCCCAGGAAGCCAATGAATAGCACTGTCCCAGATGTAGTAGGGGCAAACGAGCAGTCGGACGTAGAACTCGATGTTCTTAGGTGGATTCGGTTAGCTCGGCTAGTACTACAGGCCGAACGCGCCGCTAAAGACGAAACTCTCGGACTAATTTTTATCGACGAGGCCACCATGACGGATCTAAACGTTCGTTATCTTGATGGCGATGGCCCTACCGATGTTTTGGCCTTTCCTTTAGGCGATGAATCCCTCACTACCGGCCGTTTTCCTGACGAGGGTGGTCGTGGGCCAGGTAGTCCTCGAGTAGTCCCCGAGATGCCCGCCATTCTTGGCGACGTACTGATTTGTCCCACGGTGGCACAAAAACAAGCCAACGAACGCTCTCGTTCGTTAGAAGACGAGATCGCTTTGTTGGTGGTTCACGGGACTCTGCACTTGCTGGGCTACGACCACGGCAATCCCGACGAGGCAAGTCGTATGCAAAAGCGCGAACAAGAGCTTTTAGATAAGTTTTCGCAAAACGAAAGCAGTTTATGACCGGAACTGGATATCTAATTCTTTTTATAGTTTTAGTTCTTTTCCTATTTTCGGTGCTCCTAGCCGTAGCCGAGATGGCTTTTGCCCGCATGAGTCGAATTCGAGCTTTATCCCTCGAAGAAGAAGGGGCTAAAGGAGCGTCTCGGCTAGTTACGCTAATGGAGCATCCCGAACAAACCATCAACTCTTTGTTGCTTCTCGTATTATTTGCGCAGTTAACCAGTGCAAGTTTGGTCGGTATTTTACTAGAGCAACAGTTCGGCCCGTACGGAGTGCTCATCGGTTTAGTGCTTCAGATTGTGTTATTTTTTGCTATTGGCGAAGTCGCGCCCAAGACTTACGCCATTCAACACACTGATAAAGCTGCGCTTAAGGTCTCCGGCTTTCTCTGGGTCATTAGCAATTTCCCCCCGCTGCGGGCCATTTCCCGTTCGCTAATCGGGTTTGCCAATATCGTCCTTCCCGGCCGAGGATTAAAATCAGGCCCCTTTGTTACCGAAAAAGATTTACGGGCAATGGCCGATGTTGCGGCCGACGAATCGTCAATTGAGAGCGACGAGCGCGAGATGATCCATTCAATATTTGAATTCGGTGACGCAGTAGTAAGAGAGGTAATGGTCCCTCGCCCCGACATGTTTGCTATTGAAGCCAAAACCACCGTTGCGGCCGCAGTTGAACAAGCAACCGAGCGAGGGCTATCTCGTATTCCGGTATTTGAAGATACGGTCGATTCAATAGTTGGATTGGCCTACCTCAAGGATTTATTCTCCGAAATTCTTAAAGGCTCTGGAACCAAATTAGTGCGCGACATGGTTAGGCCAGCAGTGATTGTTCCCGAGCAGAAAAAAGTCCCCGATCTATTTCGTGAGATGCAAGGAGAAAAGTTCCATATGGCCATTGTGGTTGATGAACACGGTGGGGTATCTGGCTTAGTAACCCTTGAAGACTTGCTCGAAGAAATTGTGGGCGAGATTGTTGATGAATACGACATTGAAACCCCTGACATAGAGCAAATTACCCCGAATTCATTTCGGGTTAAAGGAAAAGTTTCTATCGACGAAATCGATGAAATGCTTGGCTCAGACCTTCCGGACGACGAATGGGACACGATCGGTGGTTTTATTTTTAATCTCGCCGGCCATGTACCCGCCGAAGGCGAGACGGTAAATTATCAAAACTTAAAATTCCGTATCGAAAAAGTTGACGGCCAACGCATTGCGGTCGTAATGATCACCCGATTAGAAGTAGACCTGACTTCGACTACGGACACCAAAATTGATTCGTCGGAGTCGTGAGTTCAAAAGCCTCTTCTTCGTTCCGATCGGGTTTTATTGCGGTAGTTGGAAGACCGAATGTTGGTAAATCGACTCTGGTCAATAAAATTGTGGGCGAGAAAGTTTCTATAACTTCTAGCCGACCCCAAACCACTCGCTCCACGATACGCGGCGTTCTCACTTCTTCTGACACCCAACTCGTCTTGCTCGACACTCCTGGTTTACATAAACCCAGTACTGAACTTGGTAAACGGACAAACCAATCCGCCCGAGCGGCGCTTGAAGAAGTCGATGTGATTTGTTTTGTGGTGGAAGCCTCTGATGTCATCGGTTCGGGTGATCGTTTTATCGCCACCATGGTGCAAAAAACTTCCACTCCTTGTGTCTTAGTGCTCAACAAGATCGATATCGCCGCTCGCACCGAAGTCGTCGATCACTTAGCCACATCGGCGGGCTTGGGTGACTTTGCGGCTTATGTCCCGTGCTCGGCCCTGACTGGCGATGGGGTTGATGTGCTGGTAGAGCAGTTACTGGTCCGGCTTCCGGAAGGGCCGCAGTACTACCCCGACGGAGTAAATACCGATCAAGCCGAAACTTTTCTCGCCGCCGAGCTAGTGCGAGAGCAACTTCTTGAGCGCACCTGGCAAGAGGTTCCCCACTCCATTGGGGTAACGGCCGAAGAACTTGATCGTGGGGGGGTAGATCACCCGGCCGACGTTTTACGGCTCCGAGTAACGATTCGCGTCGAGCGAGATTCCCAAAAAGGCATTGTGATCGGCCGCGGCGGGGCCCAGCTAAAAGAGGTGGTATCGGCTGCTCGGCGAAATCTTGAGGCGTTACTCGGCGGGCGGGTTTACCTCGAAACTCGAGTAGTAGTAGAACCCGACTGGCAAAGGCGCCCAGGGGCGCTAGACCGAATGGGCTTTTAGAGAGTTCGTGAACTGGGGTAGTTAGGGCGTTAGAGTGCCTCTAGATAAGGGATTGCCCAAAAACGCTCAGGACCAGAATTTGATGAACCCAACTCAACCCAAGCGACGATCACGGCTAGCGGCAAAGATCATCCGTCGCCCCGGGCGCTCTATAGCGCTGGGCGCGCTGACGGTGTTTTTGGCGGGATGTTCGCTTGAATCGGGTCCCGAAAATGGACAGAACGCATTGCGTCCTAAAGGTGAAGTGGCGGAAAAGATCGACAATCTGGTGACTCCCATTTTTTGGGTCGCCATCATTATCGCCACTTTGGTTCTTATCGCCACTGTCTACATCGCTATTCGTTATCGTCACCGCAAAGGTTCAGAAGATCGGCCCAAGCAAATTCATGGGTCAACCCCGTTCGAAATCAGTTGGACAATTTTACCCGCCGTCATTTTGGCGGTTGTCGCTATCCCGACTATCAGTTTAATTTTTGATTTAGCTGAGGCTCCTAAAGACCCGATCAATGTAACCGTGGTCGGCAAGCAGTGGTGGTGGCAGTTTGATTACCCGCAACAAGAAGGGATCAAACAGAAAATTATTACTGCTAACGAACTCCACATTCCTACCGGACGCGATATTGCTTTTGATCTAACTTCTTGTGATAAGTCGCTCGGCACGGTAGACGAAAACGCAGCTTGCAGTGTTATTCATAGTTTCTGGGTGCCTGAGTTGTCGGGCAAGCGTGACGTTGTTCCTGGCCACCGTAATACCTTGACTTTTCGAGCCGATAATCCGGGCACTTATTTAGGCCAATGCGCTGAGTATTGTGGTCTGTCGCACGCCAATATGCGTTTCCGTGTCGTGGCCGAATCACCCGATGATTTTGCTAAGTGGGTGGCCAACCAGCAAAAAGGCCCCGCAGTGGCTTTGGCTGACGCAGGCGACGCCGAGAATCTTTTCGTCAAGAAGTACGGCTGTTCTGGATGTCACGGCACAATGGATTCATCTCAGAGCGTTTACGGTCCCAACCTCACTCACTTGGCCAGCCGAACTACTTTCGCCAGTGGCTATTACCCGCTCAATCGCGCCAACCTCATCGACTGGATTTACGACGCTCCTTCTTTGATCCCAATGGAAAGTAAAGAGTGTCGTCTTCCCCCGCCCGCCACCTGCGTGGGTATGCCTTCGTTCGCGAAAGACACTCCTCCGGGAATGCCGACCATGACTCGGACAGAAGCAGCCCAGTTGGCCGATTATCTACTCCAACTCAAATAATGAAAATTAACGCCGTCTTGGCCTTGAGAGGAAAATCATGACAACGTTGGCTGAGCGTCCTGCTCCAGTAACTCAAAAAATGCCGCTGCCGCTGCGGCGGCCAAAAGCAACCACTGGAGTCTGGAGTTGGATCACTACAGTCGACCACAAAAAAATTGGCATCATGTACGGCGCATTGGCCTTGGTGTTTTTTGTCGTCGCTGGGCTTGAGGCACTGCTAATTAGGGTTCAACTTTTTGGGCCTAACGGAACGGTTCTTACTGCTTCGCAGTACAACCAAGTTTTCACAATGCACGGAACCACCATGGTGTTTTTGGTGGGAATGCCTATGGCGGTGGCCTTCGGAAACTATCTCGTTCCGCTCCAGATTGGAGCCCGCGACGTCGCCTTCCCCCGAATCAACGCTTTCGGTTTTTGGATCGTGTTGTTGGGTGGGGTATTTATCTATTCCAGTTTCTTCCTCGGGGGCGCCCCCGACGGCGGATGGTTTGGTTACACCCCACTAACTAGTTCACCGATGAGTTCGGGGTTCCTCCCCGGGCGCGGTCCTGACTTTTGGGCGATCGGTTTAATCTTTTTAGGTATCGGCTCAACCACTTCCGCGGTCAACTTCATTGTCACCATCCTCAATATGCGAGCCCCGGGCATGACTATGATGCGAATGCCAGTTTTTGTATGGATGATATTCGTGATCGCTTTCTTGACTCTTTTCGCTATGCCGATTATCACTGTGGCTTTGATCATGGTCTATACCGACCGCCATTTCGCTACGAACTTTTTCTTTGCCCCCAAAGGTGGCGATCCACTCTTATACCAACATCTATTTTGGTTATTCGGTCATCCTGAGGTTTACATTTTGATTCTTCCCGGCATGGGGATAGTTTCCGAAGTGCTCCCAGTGTTTGCTCGCAAGCCTCTCTTCGGTCGAGCGGTAGTAATTTTTTCGGGTATCGCTATCGGTTTTCTTGGCTGGAGCGTATGGGCGCACCACATGTTCACTACCGGCTTGGGTCCAGTAGCGGTTTCGGCCTTTAGTTTGGCGACCATGCTCATCGCTATTCCCACCGGAGTGAAAATATTTAACTGGCTCGGAACGGTTTTCAAAGGTTCTATCCGGCTAACCACCGCCATGTTGTTTTCTTTAGGTTTTATCGTCATGTTTACTATCGGTGGAGTCTCGGGAGTTTTACATTCAGTAGTTCCGGGTGACACTCAACAAACTGATACTTATTTCGTGGTTGCTCATTTCCATTACGTACTTTTCGGTGGTTTGATATTGGCAATCTTTAGTGGGTTTTATTTCTGGTTCCCCAAATTTTTTGGTCGAATGCTCAATGAGCGAATGGGGAAAATAAACTTTTGGACAATGCTGATCGGTTTCAATCTGACTTTCTTCCCGATGCATCTTCTCGGCCTTTACGGACAGCCTCGACGCACCTATCGTTACGACACCGGCATGGGCTGGACTGGTTTAAATCAGATCGTTAGCATCGGCTCTTTTCTTGTCGCTTTTTCAGTTTTGATCTTTTTGGTCAATGTGATTTTCTCCCTTGTCGCCAAGCGGGGTGCGGTCGCGGGCAACGACCCGTGGGACGCTCGTACCTTGGAGTGGTCAGTTTCTTCGCCCCCGCCCGCATACAATTTCGCCGAAATCCCACAAGTCGCCGGCCCTGACGGTTTCTGGGATCAGAAGTACACCGAAGACGACCAAGGGCGCCTGCTCGCTATTCCGAGTGGTGGTTCTACCTCAGCTAAACCCGAGAGCGACGGGTCGGGCATTCATCTGCCTTCTCCGTCTATCTACCCACTAGTGGTCGCAATTGGAATTATGCCCATCGCTTACGGGGCGGTATTCGAAAACCTGATCATGGTCGGAGCGGGCGTACTGGTAATGCTGTTCGGTATGTACGCCTGGGCGATTGAGCCTTCAACCGAGGAGCACTGAGCACAGGCCATGGCCACTATCGAACAAACCCCCGCAACCCAAGACTCGGCAAAAGCAGGAGCCTCGGAGACTTACGGTGATAGCCACGGAGAAATGTCAACGGGGCTAACGCACTCCAAACTGGCTTTTTGGCTGTTTCTCTCTTCCGACTGTTTATTTTTTGGCGCTTTTATTACCGCTTATCTCTTGTACCGCGGGAGCCCAAATCAAGTGGGTCCCGGACCAAAAGATCTTTTTGATATTCCGTTCACTTCGGCCACTTCGTTTATTTTGCTCATGAGTTCGCTCACTATGGTTTTGGCTCTTGCTGCTATTCAGCGAGGTGATCACCGACGAGTAAAGATTTGGCTTCTCGCTACTTGTCTACTCGGAGCCACCTTTGTTGGTGGTCAGGTATTTGAGTTCACTGAGTTTTCGCGTGAAGGGTTAAAAGTTGATACCAGTTTATTTGGGTCAACTTTTTACATTCTCACTGGTTTTCATGGGTTGCATGTCCTTATTGGGATCGTTTGGTTGCTTTCGCTGTGGGCTATGTCGACCCGGGGACGTCTTTCGCAAGAAAAATCAGAAAGCGTTGAAATCGCCGGCCTCTACTGGCACTTCGTGGATGTTGTTTGGATCATTCTTTTTACTGTCATCTACTTAGTTCCCCAACCCGGAACCTAGCGAAAGGCTGTCTCGTGGCTGAAGGCGTTATTGCTAAAGCGGAAGAAGACATAAAAGTTGCTGCTCGGGGGGAATTAGGGCACGCGCTAGAACCCGCGCCTGGGCTTTTACCGGGCGAACTACGGCCCCACCCTACGCCGTTTAAGTACGTACTTATAGCGGTAATTCTTGTCGTAGTTACCGCGCTTGAAGTTGGCGTCTCTTACATGGAAGGCGAAATACCTAACGGATTAATTGTGGCGTTACTGCTCATCATGGCGGTAGTCAAATTCGTTCTCGTTGCCTCGTGGTACATGCACTTACGCACTGACCAACCTATTTTTCGCCGGGTGTTCACCATCGGGGCCATCGGGGCCATTATTCTTTACACCATCGTTCTGGCTACTCTGCACGCAATCGTTTGAGGACGTGGTGATCGCTATTCAGATACCTGCGTGGCAAGCTCAGCCCGACGTCTGGTTAGTCGTAGCCGCTTTAGTTGCAGGCTATTGGATCACAATCGTTCGAGTTGGCCCACGCTTGGTGTCGCCCGTACAACCAATAGTCACCCGACTGCAGGTAATTTCGTTTTCTTTGGGGGTACTAGCAACCTGGGTGGCTGGCGACTGGCCCGTACACATTGTGGCTGAACAAATGAACTACAGCGTGCACATGGTGCAGCACTTAATTTTTGCCATGGTGGCCGCTCCGCTACTGCTGCTGGGAACTCCCGCTTGGATGCTGCGATGGATTCTGGGCGCTCCGAGCCGGCGTTTCGCCGTGGTGCGCTCATTGGCTCGCTTCGTGCCCGCGCTTTTAATATTTAATCTGGTCTTTATACTGACCCACTGGCCCGCGGTAGTGAACGCGGGGCTTGAGTCGGGGCTAATCCACTTCACACTTCACGCCATTTTGTTTGTGTCGTCCCTTGTAGTTTGGTTGCCCGTGCTGTCTCCGTTGCCCGAGATCCCTCGTTTGGCCCCACCGACACGAATGCTTTATCTTTTCGCTCAGTCGGTTCTTCCGGTGGTACCAGCCTCGTTTCTTGCTTACGGAACCACCCCGCTTTACCGTTTCTACGTTGACAAACCTCACCTTTGGGGGCTTTCTACGCTAGAAGATCAACAGGTGGCGGGTTTGATCATGAAAATCGTCGCCGGTGTTTTACTATGGCTGTTGATTACCGTTATCTTTTTCCGCTGGGCCGGCGAAGACCAAAAATCCTCTCAGCAGATGAATCGCAAACGAGAATTAAATAGAAGTTTATCGAACAATCAAGCGAACAGAGATGTTCCGGCTATCAATGCACAGGGGGCATTATGAGCGTAAGCACCGAAGCGCCACCCGAAGGCTTATCTTCCAAAGAAGAAGTCGAACTCGAAGACCCGCGCCGAGAAGCGATTTGGACTCGCCTAGTTCTACCTTTAGCGTTGCCGGTCGTCTCAGCCTTGGCTGCAATTTTGTGGATACTAAATATCTCGCGAGCATTTTTAGCCGGTTCTAAAACTACCGCTCTAATAATCGTGGTCATAGTCACTGTGGCCATCATGGTGGGAGCCGCCGTCATGTCGGCTACGCCGCGCATGCTCACATCATCAAAACTTCTATTCGTGGCTTTTGCTTTCGTTTTAGTGGTAGCCGCCGGATTTGTTTCGCTTGGACCGAGTGAGGGTGGGGAAGAAGCCGGTGGCGGCGGGTTTGTTCCTCCCACTGGTCCCGCGGTAGCAACGCTCGAAGTTGATGCTCTACCTACGCTAAAATTTCAGGCCGATACTTTTGAGAGCAAAGTTGGAATTAACGAAATCAATTACATAAGCGAAGGTGGCACTCATAATCTAGTTTTTGCGGAGCCTGAGTTTGCTGGTTTTGAGTTGCAAGTTCCTCCCACCGACAAGGGCAAGGTTGACCTCAAGGCGGGTTCCTACACAATCTTTTGCAGCATCCCTGGCCATCGCGCCGCAGGGATGGAAGCCACTCTGACTATTAAGTAACCGGTCCGATTATTCGTAGCACTCGTTTCATCGTGGTAACTGTGGCCGGCAGCGGGCCCGCTAATTCCCCGTTAGCCCAAATGTCGCCTTCCGATTCAATCTCAACTTGTTCTCCCCGAAAAATCTCTACTTCGGGGTAGCGAATGTGTGTACCGCGGAAAACTGACGGGAAGCGAGTTGCGAGTCGGGTCAGTGAGCTTTTCTTAATCAGACAAACTTCTAACCAGCCGTCATCTACTTCGGCCCCCGGGGTGATGATCATTCCTCCGGCGTAGTTGCGAGTGTTTCCCACTGCCACCAACCACGCCGCACCGGTCCAAGTGACCTCGCCCACTCGAACGGTTACTGTTTTGGGACGATAAGTGAATAGCGTTCGCAGTACGGCCAAAACGTAAAGCAAAGTTCCCGAGATAAAACGGACGCCGTTGGCCCACTCGTTGGCGGCACCGTCGACTCCCGTGTGGGCCACCGTAGTGAAAACGCAATATTCGCCGTTGGGGAAATGTATTTTCCCCAAGTCCACTTTGCGCTCTACCCCTGAGCCGTGAGGTTTGATTAAGTCAAGGGAAACAAGCGGATTCTTAGCATTGAGTCCAAGGTGGCGAGCAAAATCGTTCCCCACCCCAGTAGGGACTATCGCCATAACGCCATTTACCTTGGCGACTTCTGCGGCTAAGGCG
>SHUY01000024.1 GCA_009694435.1 Acidimicrobiia bacterium
GGGGAGATGTATCGAGCATGGTTCCCCCAGTAGTCGCACAAAAGTTGCGCGATCGATACAGCAAGCCTGGCGACAAATAATGAGCGACCCTATCCGTTCGCGTCGCGGTGGCGCACCACCAACTCCGAACGAGCCTAAACCTGCGCCAACGCTGGAAGAATGTTTACTCAATCTTCAAGATCTCATCGAGCACGCGCGCAGTATGCCGATGTCGGCTTCAGTCTTAGTGAGTAGAGATGACGTTTTAGGAATTATTGATGAAGCCATGCGAGGCCTTCCTGAAGAAATTCAAAGGGCTCGATGGTTGATTAAAGAACGTGACCAATTTTTAGTTGAAGCTCGTCGTGACGCAAATCTGATCATCGAATCAGCGCGTGCGCAAGCCGAACGCATGGTGGAGCGTATTGAAATTGTTCGTGAAGCTCGACGAGTTGCTGATCAGATGGTATTTGATGCTGAATCGGACGCACGTCGTTTACGAAACGAAGCGGAAGATTATGTCGCTGGTCAATTGTTGAAATTCGAAGAGACCCTAGAAGATATTCTCGCGGTCACTAGGCGGGGCCGTTCTCGCTTCGCTCTACAGAAAGAAGAGGAAGTCGAAGAGGATCAAGATTTTTTTGATCAGGATTACTTAGACGACGAGTAGTCGACTCGCGTTTAAAACCTATACCAAATAAGCCTTGTGAGTTTTGCGCTATATTATTGGTCTCAATCATTTGCCAACACCGGCCAACTAAACGGCTCGGAGTTACGACCATCGCCAGTGCACTGGCCACTTTTATTATGTCCGGAACTCGAATCGATATCACCGACCTCCTCACTCGCTCCGTGCTTAAACGCGAAGCGGTGTTGGATTGTGAAATCCCTGGGCTTGCGGTGTCGGCTGCTCGTATCGTTATCCCGGTTAAGGCTGATCTAGTTTTGACCCGAATTCCTGAAGGGATAGTCGTTCGGGGCACTTTTTCGTGCTCCTGGATGGCTCAATGTAGCTATTGCCTAGAGGACATAGAAGGCCCACTATCGGCCGATGTTGATGAACTCTTTGAAGAAGGGGCAGTGGAGGGAGAGACCTATTCGATAGACAGCAACGAAATTGATCTTGATCAGTTAATACGAGATACTCTTGTGGTTGAACTTCCATTAGCGCCAGCGTGCGGTACTTCTACCTGCACGAACTTTTCCAGCGAAGTCGTAGAGTCGGGGGATACATCCTCTGGTTTACGCGATCTTCGATGGGGGGCGCTTTCGGAGCTCGAGTTTTAACCGTGTTAGCAATAAGTCAGGCAAGTAAATCCTTATTATCAAAATTTAGGAGCCAGCGTGGCCGTACCAAAGCGTAAAACTTCACGATCAAAAACTCATAGCCGACGTTCGGCCAACCGCAGTATTAAACCGGCACCCAAGTCGATATGTCCTAACTGTGCTACGGCAAAACTTCCGCACATCGTTTGTGCAAACTGCGGTTGGTACAAAGGCCGAGTCGCCGTCTCGGTTGACTGAGGCCCGCATCCCTTGCGCCCACTGATCGCAGTAGATGCGATGGGCGGCGACCACGCTCCCACCGAGATAGTGGCGGGAGCACTGCTCGCCGTAAAAGAATTAGATGCCAATGTACTGCTAGTTGGCCGTGATGATGTAGTGGAACCACTTCTACCCTCAGGAAATTTACCTACTGGAGTTGAATTCTTTGCCGCAAAAGAAGAGATCGAAATGGGCGAGGACCCCATCGCGGCAGTACGTAATAAAAAAGACTCGTCCATTGTTCAAGCTATGAATGCAGTCAAAGATGGACGAGCATCAGCAGTTGTAAGCGCAGGCAATACTGGGGCGGTAACAACTGCGGCAGTTTTACGCCTTGGCCGTTTTAAAGGAGTACCGAGTCCAGCCATCGCTGTCCCGATTCCGGTGGCTGGTTATCATTCGCAAATTCTTGTTGATGCCGGCGCTGTTCTTGATCCTGCCCCCGAGAGATTGGTGCAGTACGCACTGATGGCTTGCGAGTACGTTCGGGCGCGATGGGGTGTAGATAAACCACGCGTGGGTTTGCTTTCAGTGGGATCAGAAAAAGGTAAGGGCGATGAGTTGCGTCGCAATACGTATCCGTTGCTGGAAAAAGCGCTCCCCAGTTTTGTCGGGAATGTCGAAGGCAGCGACTTTATGAAATCTGACCGCGTTGACGTAATAATCACCGATGGGTTTACTGGGAATATTGCCCTTAAGTCTCTAGAGGGGGCTTTGCGGTCATTCGCCAAGATGGTTTTTTCAGTAATAGATATGAACGAAGAGACTCGAGCGGCCGGAGAAGTTTTGCTTCCCCATTTTCTTCAAGCCGCCTCGCTGTATGACCCTGACGTAACGGGTGGGGCTTTATTATTGGGTATTAAGGGGGTAACTGTGATATCTCACGGTTCGTCATCGGCTCGAGCCATAGTCAGTTCTATAGCCGTAGCGGCCGAATGCGCTCAGCGCAACGTTGTCGACCATATGCAAGAGGCGGTTACCGATGCCAGCTGAGACTCACGTGACCGGACAACCTCTTGAACCCGAGGAAGTTTTGTTAGTCATTCAAGAACGGCTAGCGGAAATATTAGAGATTGACGAAAAACTTGTCGTACCGATGGCCCGATTTAGAGAAGACCTAGAGGCCGATTCCATTGCCCTTATTGAGTTAGTTGAAGCGCTGGAGGCTGAGCTAAGTGAACGAACAGTTGGGTTCCGTATCGACGATGAAGATTTAGTCGATCTATCAACAGTTAGCGACGCGGTCGACTACATAATGGCACGCCTCGCAAAAATTGAGAATAAAGGCTAATGGAAGACAAAGTTCAAAAACAACTAGAAAAATTACTTGATTACGAGTTCACTACTCCAGATTTTCTTATCAAGGCGATGGTTCACCGTTCGTTTTGTGCAGAAAACCCTGACGCAGAGTCAAACGAGCGTATGGAGTTCCTCGGTGATTCAGTTCTCGGGTTATCGGTAACAACTTACATATTCGACACTTACCCTGATTTATCTGAAGGAGAACTTTCTAAATTGCGGGCTTCGGTAGTTAAGGCCGATGTTCTAGCTGAAGTGGCTAGTGAAATAGAACTGGGCGCGGCTTTGCGGCTAGGAAAAGGTGAAGATGCTTCTGGGGGGCGCTCGAAACCGTCAATATTGGCCGACGCACTCGAAGCACTATTGGCTGCGGTTTATTTTGATGGTGGATGGGAATCCGCTGATAAAGTCGTTTTACATCTTTTTGGTGATCGTATACACAATTGTTCGACTGGACCTGGCGGATCTGATTTTAAAACTCGCCTGGAAGAACTCGCAGCTCAGCGCTTAGAACAGTTACCGCGTTACCGCGTCGATGCTGATGGCCCTGATCATTCCAAGCACTTCGTTGCCTCGGTGTCAATAGCTGGAAAATCGTTGGGAACGGGAGAAGGAAGTTCTAAGAAGCAGGCGGAACAGGCTGCGGCCCAAGTCGCCCTAATAGCGCTTAATGAAGAGTTGAGCGATTCGTCCGAATTCGAAAAAGAGGAAGCCGATGCCTGAATTGCCTGAAGTAGAAGTTCTTCGTCGCGATCTTGAGCGCGACATAACGGGACGACATATAAAAACAGTGGAAGTCGAGACTCCTCGTTCGGTCCGTCGACATAAGAACAAAAAAGAATTTATTGGCCGACTAGAAGGCAAGAAAGTTGTTGGCGTCGATCGTCGGGGAAAGTACCTTCTTTGTCGCCTCGACGGTGGCGAAGTGCTAGTGATCCATTTAGGTATGTCGGGGCAACTGCGGCGAGCCAAAACTGCCAGAGAAGCAAAAATGAAGCACACCCATGTGATAATTGGTTTTCAGCAGGGTGGGCAGCTTCGCTTTATTGACCCCCGCACTTTTGGAGAAATGTTTGTCGCCGAGACGGACGCCATCGACAAAATCAAAGAACTTTCTCACTTAGGTATTGATCCTTACGACCACCCAATATCTTGGGACGAGTTCGGAGCGTTAGTGGTGTCTCGGAAGGCGAAACTCAAGCCTCTCTTGATGGACCAAAAATTTATTGCCGGTATTGGTAATATGTATAGCGACGAGATCCTCTGGGGTGCCGGATTGCGCTGGGATCGCACCAGCGACTCTTTGCAGGCCCAAGAGATTCGCCGGCTGTACCGATCTCTCATCGAAGTGCTTCAAGAGGCAGTCAAATTTCGGGGGTCTACCTTGTCTGATGGCCAATACGTTGATCTTTTTGGCCAACCCGGTGAATACCAGACCTATCACAACGCTTACGACCGTGAAGGAAAACCGTGCCCTCGCTGCCGGCAGCCCTTGGTGCGAGAGCGGGTCGCCAGCCGATCTACCTATTTTTGCGCCTCTTGCCAGGTCTGAAATAGTTCAGTTCCTGTAGGCGTCCGCGCTTTGGGCCGATGCGCTCACTACCATCCGAGTGGTAGGGCCGAACCGTCGGCCTCAAGTGAGCTGCGGGGGTTGTGAGTGTTTTTAAAGTCTTTGGTGCTGAAAGGCTTCAAGTCGTTCGCGGAAAAAACTGAGTTGGTTTTCGAGCCCGGGGTAACGGTCATTGTTGGCCCCAACGGGTCGGGTAAATCCAACTTAGTTGACGCGGTGGCTTGGGTGCTGGGAGCACAAGGACCACGAACGCTCCGCGGTGGAAAAATGGACGACGTTATTTTTGCTGGTACATCTAAACGCCCTGCCCTAGGGCGAGCTGAAGTTTCGCTAACGATTGATAATTCTTTAGGAGTATTACCGATTGACTTTACTGAAGTAACTATCACTCGCACATTATTTCGTAATGGTGATTCGGAGTATCAAATCAATGGCGCTCCTTGTCGTCTCCTTGATATTCAAGAGTTGTTGTCTGACTCTGGTATCGGGCGCGAGCAGCATGTCATTGTTGGTCAAGGACAACTTGACACAATTCTTAATGCATCGCCAGAACAACGGCGCGCAGTTATTGAAGAAGCCGCAGGGGTTCTTAAATATCGTCGGCGCAAAGAAAGAGCTGAGCGCCGTTTGGTTGCGAGCGAGGGCAATCTGTTGCGGCTCGGAGATTTACTACGTGAAGCTAAACGCCAACTCGCCCCACTTGAGCGCCAGGCTGAAGCTGCGCGACGGCATGACTCAGTGGTTGAAGAATTGCGCGCGATCAAATTGCATTTGGCCGGTCATCAGATTGCGGGCTATCAGACTCGACTGGAGCGTTTGCGCGACGAAAACAGTGAGCATGAACGCCATGAAATCGAACTGCGTGACCGGCTTCGCTCGCTCGATGTTTCGGTGCTTGATGTTGAGCAATCTCTTACCGTATTAGGGGAAGAGGGGTTAGCTGATTGGATGGTTCGCATAGAAGCATTACGAGAGCGCAGCAGAGGTCTTTCGGCGCTGGTTGAAGAAAAACGTCGAGGAGTTACTCGCGATCTTGATGCCGCAGCCGATGAAGGAGTAGTGGGGACTCTGATTGCTGATGCGGTTGCGCTGCGAGACGAGTTGTCGGGCTTACCGACATCGTTCACCGATTCTTCGTTGCCGGGAACTCGGGTAGTTATTGATTCTCAGAGTGCACAAGATGCGTTGGTGCAGGCCGAATCGGATTGGCGCTCTAGTGAGGGTGAAGCCGCTCGAGCACGAGCCCGCTCTGACGCTCTCGAGCAACAACTGCGTATTGCTGGTGATGACGATTCGGCTGCGGCACTTAGCGGAATTGACGGTGTCGTGGGTCCCCTCATGGAGTATCTCCAAATCGAAGAGGGTGCCGAAGCTGCGGTTGCTTGTGCTCTAGGCGACGCTTTACGAGCCACGGTGGTGCAAAAAGGTCAACCGGCTCGGCGAGCAATTGAAGCAATGCGTCAAGGCTTGGCGCGGGGACTGGTTTTAGTTATTGATTCGTCAAGTACAACTCCATTTCCTGCGATATCGGTTCCGGCTGGAGCTCGTTCTCTCACTGAAGTAGTGCACTCTTCAGTGCCAGGAATTGGTGAAACTTTGGCTCGACTTCTTTCGCAAACTATTTTGGTGGCTGACTGGCGCATCGCTCTCGACGTAGTGAGCGAAAACCCTGATTTAGTTGCCGTTACTCCTGACGGTGATCGTCTTGGTGGGGTTGGAGTTTGGAATGTTGGTGGCGCACAAGCAACCGCAGTAACTAGGGCGATGGTGCAAGACGCATCCCAACTCGCGGTCGCAGCCGAAGTGTCGCGAGTTGAGGCCAGCCGAGCGGTAGAGAATGCTCGGGCCATTTTGACCTCATCTCGCTCGGCCGAAGTTCAACAAGTGGCAGCCCAAGAGCGTCGTTCGGTTTTGCAGGATCGTCTTGATGACGTTGAAGCACGATTGGCCGCGCGTGATCCGGGGCAACAAGCTGAAGCCGAGCATCGCCGCCGGTTAATCCTCGAACGGGATACCACTTTGGGCACGATTATCGACCGCCTTAGCAATCATTCTCAATCGGTAGAGCGACTACACGAGCGATTGCGCTCTCGTCGGCAACGAGAAACTGAAACGGCTCGTGCTTCAACTGACCAGTTAGAAGGGCTGCGTAAAGAAAGAACTCAACTCGAGCGAGAACTCCTTGAGGTGCGGGAACGAGTTACTCAGGCGGGGGTCGCGGATGCCGAATCACGAATAAAACTTGAAAATGCGGTCGAACTCTTGCGGGCTGAATTCGACGTCGAGGCGGCGGTGGCTTTAGATGCTCCGGCCCCCAGTGTTCCCGAAGGCACCACTCTGGCCGGTCGGGCCCGAGAACTTGAGCGAGACGTACGGCTAATGGGTCCAATCAATCCGTTGGCGTTGGCTGAATACGGGAGTTTGGGTGAACGGGTCGAATTTTTGCAGTCGCAGATAGAAGACGTTCGTTCGTCTCGACGGGAACTAAACCAAGTGATCCGAATGGTCAATGATGAGATTATTTCTGTCTTCCAACAAGCATTTGAAGATGTGGCGGAACACTTCAAAACGATATTTTCCATTCTTTTCCCTGGTGGTACTGGAAAATTGTCGCTCATTGATCCTGACGATCTTCTTAATACCGGGATTGAAATAGATGCTCGCCCGTCGGGAAAAAATGTTCGTCGCCTTTCTCTGCTTTCGGGTGGAGAACGCTCGCTTACGGCTTTGGCTTTTCTGTTTTCAGTATTTCGTGCTCGGCCCTCTCCGTTTTATCTTCTTGATGAGGTTGAAGCTGCTCTTGACGATGTGAACTTGCATCGATTCTTAGATTTAGTGCAAGAGTTCCGCGAAGAAGCACAGTTAGTGATTGTTACTCACCAGAAACGGACTATGGAGGCCGGGACGGTTCTCTATGGGGTTTCTATGGCTCCAGGCGACTCGACTCGGATAGTGAGCCAACGCATCTCCGACGTAGTTTCCAGTTGAGATGATTCTGCTCGGAACGCTTACCGATGCTTGCGGGGCAACAGGTCAGCGCGGTTGGATTTGTCGAGCAGCCTACGAACTCACCGGTAGCGAAGATTTCGCCAAGGTCGCCGAAACTGTTTCAACTCCAATTCGTTTAATTCTCGTTTTAGTCGTTGCTGCCATTACGGCTTGGGTCGTCCGTCGGCTCGTTGCCCGTTCTTTGCGCCATGCTCGAGATAACGATCGAATTTCTTCTTTCCGCATTCAAGGCGATATCCCCCAACTAAGCGATCTAGAACTTCAGCGTCGGGAGGGGCGTTTTTCTACTCTTACCGTGGCTTTGCAAAATATTGCCTCAGTAACTATTTGGGTAGTCGCAGGTTTCGTATTCCTTGATCAACTTGGTTATGAAATTCAATCAGTGTTGGTAGCCATTAGCGCTATCAGTGTAGTTATAGGAATCGGTGCGCAGCAGATCATCAAAGACTTTTTTGGTGGGTTGTTTATATTGATGGAAGATCAGTTTGGCGTGGGGGACGTTATTGAGGCGGGAAACGCGAGTGGAAAAGTTGAGTCCATAAGTTTGCGAGTTACCCGTCTGCGCGATGTTGAAGGAGTGGTGTGGTGGATCCCTAACGGAACTATTGCTGAAGTGGGCAATCGATCTAAGGAGTGGTCTCGAGCATTACTTGATGTCGAGTTTGATCCCACTGTTGATCCTGGTTCCGCTATTTCTGTTCTCGAAGGAGTAGGGGCAGAAATTATGACCGACCCCGAATGGTCGAGTCGGATAACCGCTGACCCTGAGGTTTGGGGGGTGCAAAAAATGAACGCCGACTCAATACAGGTGCGTTTAGTAGTAAAAACTATTCCTCTTGAGCAGTGGGCGGTCGCGCGCGAACTCCGAGCTCGGATAGACGTAGCGGCTCGGGCCGCCGCGGTTCCTCTGGCCGGTCAGCCGATCACCGGTCCCGTCGGAGAGGGAAATCCCATCTCGCCTAATCGCGCTAGTCGCCCCAGCGCTCCCGAAGGCGAGGCGGGTAACCGGTAGTTTTGGGCATGCTCGATAAATCAGAGACGCTCATCTTGCTCGTGATTCTTGCTCTTGCGGCGGCCTTGATTTTGCTGCCGCGAATTATGGGTCGAGGGAAATCTGACCCCCCCGAACAAAAGTGACGAAACGGGACTGTTGTGGGTGAAGAATCTGAAGACCATGTAAAGCGACGGCGTCTGCGTGAACGAATGGTTAAAAGCAGAGCCCCTTTTTCTGAGCTGCGTCGGCGATGGCACGCTCGTAAAATTGATGAGGAAGTCTGGGATGAGTTGGAAGAAACTCTTTTGCTGGCCGATGTTGGACCCACGACCACCGCGAGATTATTAGAAGCGGTTCGTTCAAGAGTCGGCAAGGAATCTCTAGCCGATGGAATTAATGAAGTTCTGGCTCAAGCCATCTGCGCTCAATTGGAAGAAAATTCAACCAGCCGTTCACTTGTCTTTGACGAAGGCACCACCAATGTTTGGATGTTGGTTGGTGTAAACGGCGTAGGCAAAACCACTACTGCGGCCAAACTGGCGGCGCGTGAACAGTTGGCTGGTCGGAGCGTTCTTTTGGCGGCCGCCGATACATTTCGGGCTGCGGCAGCCGAACAACTTGGTATTTGGGCCGATCAATTAGGGATCGAAGTAATACGAGGACAAGATCGGGGTGATCCAGGGGCCGTGGCGTTTGATGCCGTCCAGGCGGCTGTGGCTAGAAATATCGACTTAGTAGTTGTCGATACCGCAGGTCGACTGCACAACAAGAAAAATTTGATGGAAGAACTAGCCAAAGTAAGTCGAGTCGTCCAGCGCACCTCGGCTCTGCTTAGTGAAGTTTTGTTGGTCCTTGACGCCACTACTGGTCAAAATGGTCTGGCCCAAGCCCGTGAGTTCGTGGCGCGGGCAGGAGTTACGGGAGTGGTTTTGACCAAGGTCGACGGGGCGGCCAAAGGGGGAATCGTTTTGGCGATTGAGTCTGAACTCAATGTTCCGGTGAAACTGCTCGGCGTGGGGGAAGCAGTAGAAGACCTAGTCGTTTTTGACCCGCATGACTTCGCGGCCGCCCTAGTTGAATAGAACGGTATCCTCGGCCGTAAGGGAGGTTATTAGTGTTTGACGTTATTTCTGATCGCTTCGACGGGATATTCCGTCGTTTGCGCTCACGCGGAAAGCTGAGTGCTGATGATGTCGAAGAAGTGGCGCGTGAGATTCGTCGTGCCTTGCTTGAGGCCGATGTCAATGTTCGAGTAGTGAAAGATTTTGTTAATCGAATAAAAGAGCGGGCTACTGGTTCTGAAGTGGCACAGAGTTTGAGTCCAGCACAGCAAGTCATAAAGATCGTTCATGAAGAATTGGCAGTTACTCTCGGTGGAACTACGGGGCATCTCTCGTCGTCCGCTAAGCCGCCTGAGGTAATTGTTTTAGTTGGACTTCAAGGAGCGGGGAAGACCACTGCGGCCGCTAAGTTGGCTTATTACCTTGAGCAGCAAGAAAATAAACGCGTCCTGTTAGTGGCGGCTGACCTTCAACGCCCCGCCGCGGTAGAGCAGTTGCAGGTACTGGGTCAAAACATCAGTGTCCCAGTATTCACTCAGCCAACCACTCCCGAAGAAGTCGCGGTTGCTGGCCGACAAGAAGCTGAACGGTTAGGGCGTAATGTAGTGATTATTGATACTGCGGGGCGACTCCAGATCGATGACGATCTAATGGAAGAACTTAATCAGTTGTGCAAGAAAGTTGTTCCGGATGATGTTTTGCTTGTCCTTGATTCAATGACCGGTCAGGCTGCAGTGGATGTTGCCCAGTCGTTTCGTGCGCAAGTTGGGCTAACTGGGTTAGTAATGACCAAACTCGATGGTGATACTCGTGGTGGTGCAGCTCTTTCGGTCAAGGAAGTTACCGGATTGCCAATTCTTTTTGCGGGGGTTGGCGAGACAACGAAAGATTTTGAAGCATTCCATCCTGACCGTATGGCTAGCCGCATTTTGGGGATGGGTGACGCGTTGACGCTGATCGAAAAAGCTGAAGTGGCCTTTGATGCTGAGGCAACCGCGCGTGCTCAAGAAAGAATGGCGGAAGGATTATTTACGCTGGAAGATTTTCTTGATCAGATGCAACAGGTTCGCAAGATGGGCCCGTTGTCGTCGGTTATGGGTATGTTGCCCGGAGTTCCTAAAGAGTTGCGTCAAGCTGAGGTTGATGAGAGTCAGCTGGGGAATATTGAAGCGATTATTTATTCGATGACTCCCGCTGAGCGCAAGGATCCTTCAATCATCAATGGGTCTCGTCGCCGTCGAATTGCCCTCGGTAGCGGAACGAGCACTCAGGCGGTTAACGGGCTTCTCAAGCAATTCACGATGATGCGGCAGATGATGCGGCAGATGAACGGCGCTAAATCGAAGCGTAAAGGGGGTAAAGGCCGGCGAGGGGTAGGGGTTGATATCCCTGGTTTTGACCTCTCGGGTCTGGATATCCCTCGTCCTCCAGGTGCGTGATTGGGTCTCACCCCGCTAACCTAAGGGGTTCCGATCAAGGAGATATGTGTCCGTAAAAATTCGTCTTATGCGAGTAGGAAAACGCAAGCAGCCTTCCTACCGAGTGGTTGTTGCCGATGAACGCCAAGCGCGTGATGGTCGCATTATTGAAACTATTGGCAACTACGGCCCGCGCCAAGACCCTTCTCATCTCGAGATCAAAAACGATCGCGCCCTTGATTGGCTGCGTAAGGGCGCCCAGCCCACCGAGTCGGTACAAAAACTTCTTACCGTTTCGGGAGTTTGGGCCGAGTTCGTCGCCGACAAGTCGGGTCCGGTAGATACCAAGTTGAATCGCCGAGGGTTCTCTACTGGGCGAGCGGTTACTACTAAAACTAAAAAACGCCCTGAGCCTGAAGCCGCGGCGCCAGCCAAAGTAGTCGCTGAAGAAGCATTAGAAGAAGTAGCCGGAGAAGTTGTTGCCGAAGCCATAGCCGAAGAAGTTGTTGCCGAAGCCATAGCCGAAGAAGTTGTTGCCGAAGCCGTTTCTGAAGAAGTAGTTGAGGAATCGGCCGAGTGAGTAACGAAAATGAAAGTGTTGATGGCAACCGAGTGGTCGGTAGTCGCTCGCTTGCCGTAGTTGAATACATAACGCGCTCTCTAGCTGACGAGCCAGACGAAATCGATGTTGAGATAGACGAGCGGGCTGAAGACGAGGTATTTTTTCTTGTTCACGCCAACCCCGGAGACATGGGTCGTCTCATTGGCCGTCGTGGTCGGGTGATTCAGGCCATCAGACAAGTTACGCGCGCGGCGGGTGCTTCTGAAGGCGTGAAGGTCGGCGTCGACGTCGCCGACTGATCTTTACGCTGTGTCAGCTGAACCTGAGCTGCGCTTAGAAGTAGGTCGTGTTGGCCGTCCGCATGGGGTAATTGGTGAAGTGGCAGTAACTTTCACTAGCGATCGACCAGAGCGTCATGAGGTGGGAGCGACTCTGTTCACCGCCGATTCGCAGAGTCTGGTAATAAAAAAATCTCGTCCCCATCAAGGACGCTGGTTGATCTTTTTTGAAGGGATCACTGACCGAAATGAGGCTAGCGAGTTGAGAGGTAAGCACCTCTACGCCGAAGCGTTGCCCACTAAAGATGAAGATTTTTGGGTTCACGAGCTAATCGGCGCAACTGTTATTGATATAAACGAAAAGCAATTAGGGAGAGTATCAGCGGTGCACGACAATCCTGCTCATGAGTTGTTAGAACTCGAAGGGGGAGCGTTGATCCCCATTACTTTTATCAGTGAAAAACGAGATTCCGTATTGGTCGTTGATATTCCCGACGGGTTGCTCGATCTTTAATTATGCGCATTGATGTATTCAGCATTTTCCCTGATTACCTTGAAGGTCCATTAGGTCTTTCGCTAATAGGCAAAGCCCGCGCCCGCGGTCAACTCGATATGCGAATTCACGATCCGCGCTCTACTACCACTGATCGGCATCACCGCGTTGACGATGCGCCGGTAGGGGGTGGGGCGGGAATGGTGATGATGGCTGAACCGCTTTTTGCTTCCGTTGAGGCGGCCCAGCCCCCCCGCCCACTTTTGCTCTTGGGGCCTGGGGGGAGAAAGTTCGATCAATCTTTTGCTCGTGAACTCTCAACGCTTGACGGATTCTCCCTTTTGTGTGGTCGTTACGAAGGCGTCGATCAACGCGTCGCCGATCATCTTTGTGACGGCGAAGTCTCGGTGGGTGACTATGTGTTGGCGGGCGGGGAAGCAGCCGCTCTCGTCATCATCGAAGCCGTGGCTCGATTAGTTCCGGGGGTATTGGGTAATGAAGAATCGACGCTCGACGAATCTTTTGCCGCGGGCTTGCTTGAATACCCGCAGTACGCCAAGCCGGCCCAAGTGCGGGGTTGGGGTATTCCTGAGGTTCTTCGCTCGGGCGATCACGGCCACATCGCTAAGTGGCGTAGATCCCAAGCCTTGCGACGCACATTGGCTCATCGCCCGGATTTACTCACTGAGTCTGACTTGACCGAGTCTGACCAGCGCTTGTTGGACGAATACCCCGCTGATCTTTAGCCCTCGCCTCGGCTGGTGCTGGTCCACCCTCTCGCCACTACTATTAGAGAGTCCACTTCACCACTTTGGGAGTTTTTCTATGCAATCCACCGATATCGTTGATCGTTCCAGTCTCAGAGATGACATACCTGAGTTTGCTCCGGGCGACACCGTGACCGTCCAAGTGCGAGTAGTTGAAGGAACCCGCGAGCGCACACAGGCTTTTGAAGGGGTTGTTACTCGCCGCAAAGGTAGCGGTATTCGGGAAACCTTTACCGTACGCAAAATTAGTTTTGGCGTCGGCGTTGAGCGTACTTTCCCGATCCACTCTCCCATCATTGCCGAGATTGCCGTTGGTGCTCGCGGCGATGTGCGCCGAGCCAAGTTGTATTACTTGCGTGACCGGATCGGTCGAGCCGCGAAGGTGCGGGAAAAGCGAGTCTAAATAGTGAGTACTGAAGATCTTGAGCAGTACGAAACTGAAATAGAACTCCAGCTTTATCGGGAATATCGTGATGTTCTCCCGATGTTTAAATATGTCGTCGAGACTGACCGTCGTTTTTATCTTGCTAACCAAGTAGAAGTTAGCGTTGAAGACCGTGGGGGCCAAGTTTTTTATCGAGTCGACCTGCAAGATGCTTGGGTATGGGACATGTTTAGGCCTGCTCGCTTTGTCACAAAAGTGCAAGTCCTGACCTTTCGTGATGTGAACATTGAGGAGCTCGAAATCAAAGACATTTGAGTTGGCCGACTACCGGCGGGGTCTGGGCGATGCGGGTGAAGAAGCGGCGGCGCAGGTATACGAAGCCGCGGGCTATGAAGTGGTAGACCGTAACTGGCGCAACAAAACTGGTGAGATTGATCTTATTCTCAGCAAGAAAAATCAGTTGGTGTTTTGCGAGGTTAAGACTCGTCGGTCTCTAGTGTTTGGCTACCCCGCAGAGGCGGTCACGCGAGAAAAACAACAACGGTTAAAGCGCTTGGCTATGGGTTGGCTAGACGAAAACTCTCATGCGAAATTTTCTCTGCGCCTTGATGTTGCGGCCGTGTTAGCCCACCAAGACGGAACTTTCACGGTAGAAATAATTGAAGACATCGCTTAGGTGAGTTGTTATCGCGCTCCTTTACTGCGACGTTGTTCACCTCGCCAGCACGCGCTATGCCAATGCCGACGGGAGTTGGGGTCAGAGTGCGGCACAACAACAGTGTGATGTTCGCCAATACGAATCTCATGGTTACAACCAGGACATCGATAAGTTTTGTTGGCTTGGTAGGCCTGCACCGGGGCGACGTCGAAGCCACCACTGTCGGATAATCCTGAATCGTCGACCCAGCCGTGATCGGGCATTTTTGTTTATCCGGCCAAGAAGGCCCAAGCCAGCAACCCCACTACGATCGCTAAGCCAACGGCTACGAAAACTAAATCACTACGGCGTTGGGTTTGAGGTCGAAACGGATTAAAGCCCATACGCGCTACGGTACTCACATGGAGAAGATTTTGGTAACTCGTTCTGATGATGGCGTAGTGACCCTTACCCTGAACCGCCCCGAGCGCAAGAATGCCATTGACGGAGAAATGTGGCAGGGCCTGATTGATATTTTCGATGAAGTCGCGGCCTCCACTACCGATCGAGTGCTGGTAATAACCGGTTCTAGTGATTCGTTTTGTTCGGGGGCTGACTTAAACGCCGGCGGTGCACCCGACGCTGGTGGGGGAGCGGGGGCGGCGCTCAACGCCATGCGCCAAGTAGGACGAGCGGCATTACGCCTTCACGAACTCGCTAAACCAACTATCGCGAAAGTCAATGGGGTAGCCGTTGGTGCGGGTTGCAACTTAGCTTTGGGCTGCGATTTGATTGTGGCTTCTGACACCGCTCGCTTCTCGGAAATTTTTGCCCGGCGGGGCTTGTCGCTCGACTTCGGCGGCTCGTGGCTATTGCCTCGGCTGATTGGCTTACACAAAGCCAAAGAGATCGCATTTTTAGCGGAGATTATTAGTGCGGCTGAAGCCGAGCGGTACGGGATCGTTAACCGAGTTGTGCCTGCTGCTGACCTTGACGCTGAAGTGGACGATCTCGCGCACCGTATTGCTGCTCAACCGCCACTACAGATCTCGGCTAGCAAGAAAATGCTCAATCAATCTCTTTCGGTGTCGATGGCCGAAGCATTGGAGTTTGAAAGCATTGCTCAATCGTTGGCGTTTTCATCGCGTGATACTCGCGAGGCGATGCTGGCGTTTGTAGAAAAGCGGGATCCGAAATTTACCGGCGCATAAAATAGTTGCTGGGGCCGGTAGTTCCCACCTTTTCTGGCGAACTCTACCGACCCCAAATAACAACTGATTTAACTAGAAACTCCGGATTGGCCGGAGCGGTCGCTCAGCGCTCCGCGGTGGGCGAGGAGTGTTCGCAGTGGCGTTCCAGGCTTCGAGCGCCGCGGGGTTTAATTTTAGGTAGCGGTCGGCTGCGCCCGCCGGTATGTGCGAGTTACGCCGCCAAGGCGTTTCTTCTAGGCGCGCTATTTGACGCTTAACCGCACGGTCGACTCGTTGGGCGACATCAGCCGAGGTTTCACCGGGACCATCAGACGGTTCGGGGGCGCGTACCGCCAGTCTTAGATCAAACCGGTCAAGTAGTGGGGCCGATAGCCGCCAGGTCTTGCCGAACTAAAGCAATAAAATACCGTTACTCTTGATGTATATGAACTGGGAGTTAGACCAGTACTTCGCCACGCTCAATGCGTATAGCGCGCACACTCGTCGTGCTTACGAACACGACACCACTGAGTTCGTTGAGTGGATGCAGCGAGGGGGTTGTAAAACTGCTCGGGAGTTAGACCACCGGGCGCTGCGCCGATACTTGGCTTATCTAACCACTCGAGGGTTTTCTCGTCGTTCGATTTCTCGCAAAAGCGCGGCGGTACGGGGATTCGTGCGCTATTTGTATCGTCTCGGAATTATTGACTCCGATTCGGGGCGAGCGTTGCGCACCCCTAAAGGTGAGGCTCGTCTGCCCCGAGTACCGCGCGCCCAAGAGGCGGGGGCGATGATTGACGAGGCATCGGCGCGAGTCGAGTCGCTCACACCCGATAACCCCAACCCGATTGCTGCAGCGTTGGCTCGACGCGATTTGGCGATCCTCGAGATTCTTTACGGGGCGGGCTTGCGGGTGGGCGAGTGCTGTGGGTTACGCATCGACGACACTGACCTTGCCCGCCAACTGCTTACCGTGTTGGGTAAAGGGGCCAAGATTCGACGGGTACCCATTGGCGAGCCGGCAGTCAATGCGCTCAGTGATTGGCTAGATAACGGACGCCCAGTTTTAGCCACGGCTAGTTCGCCGCCCGAATTAGTTTTTCTTGCTCATAGGGGAGGGGCAGTTTCCCCCCGTGAGGCTTATCGAGTGGTGCGGGCGCATCCTCTTCCTGACGGCCAAACTCTTCACCCTCACGCATTACGTCACGCTTACGCCACTCATCTGCTTGAAGGGGGAGCCGATCTGCGGGTAGTGCAAGAATTATTGGGCCACGCCGACTTAGCGACCACTCAGATTTACACCCACCTCACTCGTGATCGTCTCCAAGCGGTTTACAACGCCACTCATCCACGGGCATAAACCTATTCCGTAAACGATCGAGTCACGGGCTCGGTCTCTTCGACTCTCGGACGCACGGATACTTCATTTAGTTATAAAAAAAATCTTGCTGGCTTATTATTTCTAGTGCTAGTTACTAATGGGCTTACTTTGTCGCCTTCACTCGCTCTTAACGATTCGTGGATTCCTCCGGTGCCGGGGAAGATCGTTCGACATCCAAAACTGGCGCCGTGACTCGCCGCTATTTTCCACTATGCCGGCGGTAGTGGCCGACCATATATGTAGCGCCGAAAATCAAACCTTGGCGACGTCGCGCTCAGTAACGAACGGAAAAGAGGATCCGCCGATAATGGGGCGGGTTTACTGTGCGGCAATAAGTGATGGCACTATTCGCTGGGAGCAAGCATTACCCGGATTTTTTGAACAGTTGCTTGATGTTGCGGCGAATGCGGACACCGTTGCTGCAATCAACATCTACGGCGATCTAGTGGTTTTTGACTCCAAGTCAGGGGAAATGCGATGGCGGCGAGCAACTAACCGCAATCAAATCGAAGCACCGCTACGCATCGCGGGTTCAGTTGTTGTTCTTCCCACTTACGGTACGGGTCTCCTTGCGTTTGACCTTATGACCGGCAAACGAGTTTTCAACGAGAACCCAAAGGCGCGACCAGGCACAGTCACCATCGAAGATCAAGCCGGCGGGAGCAGGCTTTTTTTGCTTGTTCGCGCGGGTAGAGGAACGGGAGAGGTCTGGGTGCTGGCACCTCCCGCCTTGGCTCGGGCTAAGGCCGCCCGACTACACTGATTCTTGACTTGAAAACCCGCGGGTCGGGGATTCAAGATCTCACAGGCTCGTCGCCCTCCGGGGCACCCAGGGTCGTGCACGAATTATGTGCGCGTACAGCGGGCCGACGTATAACCCCAAGGGAGTTAGTTTTGGCTGTTGTCACGATGAAGCAGCTTCTGCAGGCCGGAATGCATTTCGGTCATCAGAAGCGAAATTGGAATCCGAAGATGCAACGATTCATCTTTGGCGAACGCAACGGGATCTACATAATCGATCTCCAGCAAACCCTCGATCGCATTGACACCGCCTACCGCTTTATTCGCAATGCAGTTGAAGACGGTGGAACGGTGCTTTTCGTCGGCACTAAGAAGCAGTCACAAGAATCGGTGCAGCGCGAAGCTCAAAGAGTGGGAATGCCCTACGTTAACTTTCGCTGGCTAGGAGGCATGCTCACCAACTTTGCCACTATGCACAAGCGGGTGGCCAAACTCGACGAATTCGACCAAGTTATCGATTCGGGCGAAGTCGACCAAATGATAAAAAAAGAAAGTTTAAAATTGCGTCGCGAGCGAGACAAGTTGCAGCGTAACTTAGGCGGTATCCGTCGGCTCGATAAATTGCCTAGCATTATTTTTGTTATTGATACCAAGAAAGAGCACATTGCGGTCGTCGAAGCCAAGCGCATGGGAATTCCGGTTATTGCGGTAGTCGACACTAACTGCGACCCCGACATGATCGACTTTGCTATTCCGGGTAACGATGACGCAATTCGTTCATCAAACCTGATGTGTCGAATTGTCGCTGACGCGGTCGAAGAAGGCCGTATGTTGGCCAGTAAGAAAGGCAAAGTTGAAGTAGCGACCACGCCACCTCCACCGGCTCTCGACGAAGCTGCACAGCAAAAAGCTCGAAACGAAGCCGCCGCCCAACAGCGCGAGCGAGAAGAGCGTTTGCTGGCCGCGAAAGAAGCTCCGGAGAAAACTGATACTGAAGTTGTAGTTGTGGAGAACGAATCAGAAGAAGCTCGTACAGAAGTTCAGGAGAGTGCCGGTGCCTGATGTAAAAGCGGCCGATGTGGCCGAACTTCGCAAAGTTACGGGCGCGGGGATGATGGACTGCAAAAAGGCTCTCGTTGAATCTAACGGTGATCTGGAAGGCGCTAAAGAGTGGTTGCGTAAAAAAGGTTTGGCGGGAGCAAGCAAGCGCGCGGGTCGGGTGGCCGATCAAGGTGCTATCGATGTTGTTGTCGCTGGTGGTACCGGAGCAATCGCCGAACTAACCGCCGAAACTGATTTCGTCGCTAAGAGCGAAAACTTCTCGGCCACGGTTAGCGAGTTGGCTCAGTTAGCGGTTGATTTAGGTACTGAAGATTTATTGGAGTCTCCGTTTCAAGGATCAACCGTGTCCGAATTTGTGGTGCAGTTGGCCTCCACTTTGGGCGAAAACGTTGCTCTGGGTCGCATTGTTTTGTTTGAGACATCCGACGGCATTGTTGATGGTTATCGCCACGTACAAAACGGGCGCGGCACGATTGGGGTTTTGGTCGATTTAGGCGGAGTGGACCCTACTGATCTAAAGGCTCGCGATGTGGCTCACGACATTGCTCTGCACGTGGCTTCGGCGGCCCCTCGGTATTTATCGAGAGACGATGTCCCCGAAGATGTAGTAGCCAAAGAGCGCGCGGTACTCGAAGAGTTGAGTCGCAACGAAGGTAAACCTGAAGCGGCGATGGCCAAAATAATCGAGGGGCGCATGAACGGTTTCTTTAAAGACAGCTGTCTTTTAGAACAGGCTTTTGTGCGCGAGCCTAAAACGACTATCACTCAACTTCTTCAAGGCCTGGGCGCCAACGCCACCGTGCGCCGGTTTGCTCGTATAAAGATTGGTGAGGAATAAGCCAGTCATGCCCAAGAGTCGGTACCGACGGGTGGTGCTGAAACTCTCGGGTGAAGCGTTTTCTGATACCCGAATTGGTTTCGGTATTGATGCCGCAGTAGTTCATCGCATTGCCAACGAAATTTCCGCGGTGCGAGCCGAACTTGATATCGAGTTGGCCGTAGTGGTGGGGGGTGGAAACATTTGGCGAGGAATGAGTGGTGAAACCGGCGGAATGGATCGTGCTCGGGCTGATTACATGGGAATGCTCGCCACCGTCATAAACGCTCTTGCTTTACAAGATGCTCTTGAACACGCCGGGCAACCTACTCGAGTGCAAACTGCAATTACGATGTCCCAGATCGCCGAAGCCTTTATTCCTCGGCGAGCTATTCGCCATCTTGAAAAGGGCCGAGTGGTTGTTTTTGCTGCCGGCACTGGCAACCCTTATTTCACTACTGATACCACTGCCGCTTTACGGGCCGCTGAAATTGGTGCCGACGCAGTATTTAAAGGTACGCATTCAGGAGTAGACGGAATTTACAATGCCGACCCCCGCACTAATCCTGATGCGGTGAAGTTAAATTCAATTAGTCACTTTGATGTGATAAATCAGCGGCTCGAAGTAATGGACTCCACCGCCATAACTTTTTGCATGGACAACAAACTCCCAATAATCGTTTTTAATGTAATGGAAGAAGGTAATATCCGTAGAGCATTGATGGGTGACGAAATCGGAACAATTGTGAGTAGTTTTTAATGAGCAACTCGGGTGACGAAATGCGCGACTTGGTGATTTTGGAATGCCAAGACAGCATGAGCAAGGCAATCGATCACCTAAAAGGTGAGTTTGCTTCCGTTCGCACTGGTCGTGCCAACCCAGTTTTAGTCGAGAAGTTGCGGGTTGAGTATTTTGGTTCTGAAGTTCCTCTCCAGCAGTTGGCCGGAGTGAGTGTGCCTGAAGCACGGCTGTTAGTCATCTCTCCTTACGACAAGTCCTCTATCGCGGCAATCGAAAAAGCGATTCAATCTTCCGATCTTGGAATCAATCCGAATAACGACGGCAACTTGATCCGACTTTCCTTTCCGCAACTCACCGAAGAGCGGCGTAAAGAGTTGGTCAAAGTGGTCAAGAATCGGGCCGAAGAAGGGCGAGTGTCGTTGCGTAATATTCGCCGCCAGGCTCGCCAAGATTTAGAAGCCCTAGAAAAAAGCGGTGATCTTTCGAAAGACGATTTGGCTCGAGCCGAAAAAGATCTCGACGGCGCCACCAAGGCAGTGGTGGGCGAGGTCGATTCCTTGCTCGCCCACAAAGAAACTGAGTTGCTCGAAGTTTGAGCCGATTTTTAGAGGCCGTCGGCGCTTAAGGGTTGATAAAATAGGCTTATTTGGTAAGGGTTAGCCCGTGAGGCGTGACTTTGGGCGACCTAGCCGTCTAACCTAAAGGTCTCGGGCCAACGAGCTAGGTGATGGTTTCCATCATAAAAGCTGTGAATAATTCGACCCCGAGATCATTATTCACGAGTTTGGTTTCGATTGTGTTGCCAAAGTGAGGGGAGTGACCAAAGTGTCCGATTGGCGTGGAGATGATGAGTTTGATGCCGAGTGGGCGCGCCCACTCGGGGGTAACGAACCGATTGATGTTGGTGGGTCAAGTTCGGCCGATCTACCGCACTGGACCGAAGCTGCCACCGGCGAAGTTCCCGAAGTGTTCGGCGACGATGCGAGTAACACTCCGCCGGGTCCGCGCTTTCGGATGGGTGACTCTGATTGGGCCGAAGACGATTTGTCTACCGGCGAAGTATTACTCGACGACTCTGGCGCCCAACCGGCTGGCCGAGCTGGCCGCCGCCGCACCACAGCTAAGCCCACTCGTAAAGAAAAGCGAGCCGCTCGTAAAGCCACAATTGTCGACCCCGAAGTTGAGGTCGATTCTGGTTACGACGCTGGCTATGGGCAAGACAATTACGACGACTTCAACTCTGAGCCCGGCGCGCTTGAGGGAGTCCAGTTGTCTCGTGATGAATACGACAGGTCGGACGAGCCTAGGGGAACGGCTGATTTAGGCAGCCGGTTAGTCACCGCATTGATAGTTGCTGCGGTGGCACTGTTGGCTTTTGTTATTGGCCGTACGACTACGGTTCTTTTAGTCACCGTTATTGTCTTGGCTTGTGCATTTGAACTTTATGAAGCGCTAAGACGGGCGGGCTATCACACCGCTACTGTTATTGGGCTTTTGGGCTGTGGGTCAATCGTATTGATTGCCTACAACCAAGGCGATGCCGCGTTTCCGTTAGTGGCGATGCTGGTCGTGGTCTTCACTTTCTTGTGGTATTTGCTTGAGGTAGCCAAAGCTCGTCCGACGATCAACATAAGTCTCACGTTGATGGTGTTTGCCTGGATAGGGATCATGGGAGCGTTCGCAGGATTGCTTCTTCGTCCCGACCCAGCCGGAACCGGCTTGTTGTTAGGTGTAGTTATTTGCGCTGTTGGTGGCGACATTGGTAGTTACTTTGTCGGCCGAGCCTCGGGCCACACCCTGTTGTTGCCCCGAGTGTCGCCTAACAAAACCCTCGAAGGTCTTATCGGTGGTGCGGTGACTTCAGTAGTTCTTGGTGGGATCATTGGAGTTGTTTTGCACCCGTGGGCGGACAAGGGAATCCTCGCAGGCTTAGCTTTGGGACTAGTGGTGGCTATTGCCGCTCCTATTGGCGACTTGTCTGAATCATTAATCAAGCGTGAACTGGGGGTTAAGGACATCAGTTCATTTTTGCCTGGTCACGGCGGATTCCTTGATCGCTTTGATGCGATTTTGTTTACTCTGCCCGTCGGTTACTACCTGGCGTTGCAACTCTTTTCGTGAGGCGAGTCGCGGTTCTGGGGTCAACCGGCTCGGTTGGTACTCAGGCCCTCGACGTTATTAGTCGCCATCCCGACGACTTTACGGTCGTGGCGCTGGTGGCGGGTGCTAATAGTTATTTACTCGAAGCTCAGGCGGCGCAATTTGGAGTTTCACCTGACCGCGTAAGTTCAGGTATTGAGAACCCTGCGTCATTGGTCGAGTTTGCTGCCCTCGATGAAGTCGACGTAGTGCTGAACGCGGTGGTGGGGTTTGCCGGCCTTACCGCCACTATTTCTGCTCTTGAGTCAGGCAAGCGTTTAGCGCTGGCCAACAAAGAAAGTCTTATCTCTGGTGGCCCAGTCGTGCGGGCGGCACGTTTAGCCGGGGGTGGAGAGATTGTTCCGGTCGATTCGGAGCACTCTGCTCTTTATCAAGCATTACGCAGTGGCACGCTAAGCGAGGTACGCAAGTTAGTGCTCACCGCGAGTGGAGGTCCGTTTCGGGGCCGCACGCCCGATCAACTCGCCCAAGTAAGCGTGACCGATGCCCTTAATCACCCAACCTGGGACATGGGGGCCAAGGTGACAATCGATTCTTCGACTCTTATGAACAAGGGTTTGGAGGTAATCGAAGCCCAGGAACTTTTTTCGGTTGGTTACGACAACATCGAGGTAGTGGTTCACCCCCAATCGATCGTGCACTCGATGGTTGAATTTTGCGATGGTTCGGTCATAGCGCAACTTTCTCAGCCCGACATGCGTCTGCCGATTGGTTTAGCCTTGGGCGCCCCCGATCGACTTAATGAGCCTTTTGGCGCCCTCGACTTTTCCCAACTTGAGTCGCTCACCTTCGAGTCTCCTGATCGAGCCGGATTCCCCTGCCTTGATCTGGCCTACGAAGCCGGGCGGGCCGGTGGCGGTTCACCTGCGGCCTTGTCGGCCGCTAATGAAGTAGCCGTGGCTGCATTTTTGGCGGGATCCATAGCGTGGGCGCAAATAGCTGAAGTAAATGCCGCGGCATTGGCTGAAAAAATTGGGAACGTCAGTGATGTGGCTGACGTTCTTGAAGTAGACCGTATAGCGCGGATTAGGGCTCAAGAGACGATTTCGCAGTTTGCGGGGGTTTAGTTTTATGGCGTTTAGGCTGGCCATAAGAACCACCGACAAGAAACGACCGAGGAGGGTCGCGTGAAGGATCCGCTTGAAGAAGCATCGGTTGACGTAAATCGTCGCGGTGCTTCACTAATTTTGGTGGCGGTAATCGTAGGGGTTGTACTACTGGCGCTACTGCGGCCCGGATCCCAAGACGCAATCGCCATTGTCGTCGGCATCATTTTGATGGTGATGTTGCATGAGGCCGGACACTTTATCGCTGCTCGTCGTTCGGGCATGAAAGCGTCAGAGTTTTTTGTTGGGTTTGGTCCACGGTTGTGGTCATTTTCGCGCGGTGAAACTGAATACGGGGTGAAAGCTATTCCCGCGGGTGGCTATGTGCGCATCATCGGGATGAGCAACCTAGAAGAAGTTGACCCGGCCGATGAACCGCGTTCGTTTCGTCAAGGCTCTTATCGAAACCGTTTTATTGTCGTTATGGCGGGGGTAACGGTAAATCTTTTGATTGCCTTTTTGTTATTTTTCATTGTTATCGCTGGTCAAGGACGGGTAAACGATGGAGTCAGCACTACGGTTTCGCAAGTAGTCGCGGGGTCGTCGGCTAGCGCGGCGGGGTTGCGTCCTGGCGACAAGATCGTGGCCGTTGACGGTCGGGCCACTCCCGAATGGGAGCAACTCAAATCAGCCATAGAGTCTCGTGGCGGCCAAGACGTTGAGTTCACTGTTGACCGCAGCGGTAAAAAAAGTATCGTGGCGGCCACATTGGATGAGCGTGACAACCGAGGATTTTTAGGGATCGGTCCGGCCACTCAATTTCGTAACGTTGGCGTATTTGAGGCCATCCCCGAATCCTTTCGAGTGATTGGCGGAATTACTACTGGAACCGTCGAGGGGCTTGCTCGACTTTTTTCCCCTTCTGGGGTGGAGCGTTACTCTAAAAACTTTACGTCAAGTGCACCCGAAGCGGGTACGCCGTCTTCAGATGAACGCCCGCGCTCTCTAATCGGAATCGTTGATGAAGGGAGCACCATCGTTAACGGAAACATTTGGGCTCTGCTTTGGCTGCTTGGTGGAATCAGCCTTATTTTGGCTTTATTTAATACGATCCCACTCTTGCCGTTTGACGGTGGACACGCAGTAGTAGTGCTCTACGAGTGGGCGGCATCAAAAATTATGCGCCGCAAGGTGACGGTCGATTTTCGTAAGTTGATGCCCGTCACCGCAGCAGTATTGGTGATATTTTTGGTGCTGGGCTTAAGCGCCATGTTTTTAGACATTCGCCAAGCGCTGGGCTCGTAAGGTATTAACGGTGACTGCTAATAATTTCTCGCGTCGGCGCACTCGTTCGGTTCGGGTGGGTTCGGTCGTAGTCGGGGGTGATGCACCTATTTCGGTGCAGTCAATGACCACTACTAAAACTGCTGATGTTGACGGCACTCTGGCGCAGATATACGCCCTAGCCGCCGCCGGTTGCGACATCGTGCGCTGTACCTGTAACGATGAAGCCGCCGCCGAAGGTTTGGCGCAAATTGTGCCGCGGTCGCCGGTGCCAATCGTGGCCGATATTCATTTTCAGTACCGTCTTGCGCTTGCGGCATTAGAGGCCGGCGTGCAAGCTTTGCGGCTTAACCCCGGAAATATTCGCAAGCCCGCTCATATCAAGGCGGTCGCCGAAGCGGCTCGTGATCGGGGCGTTCCGATTCGCATTGGTGTAAACGCCGGAAGTCTCGACCCTGAGATTGCTGAACGCCACGGCGGGGCTACCCCGGAAGCATTGGTTGAATCGGCGGTTAAAGAACTTAATTACTTTCGTGAAGTTGATTTTGAAGATGTAAAAATATCGGTTAAAGCGTCAAATGTAAAACTAATGATCGAGTCGTATCGGCTTCTCTCTGAGACGGTTGATGCCCCTTTGCATCTTGGCGTAACTGAAGCGGGGCCACCGCCGGCCGGATTAGTTAAATCGACCGCCGGTATCGGAACTTTGCTGTCGGAAGGGATAGGCGACACAATTCGTTTCTCCCTTACCGCCGACCCAGTAGAAGAGGCTCGAGCGGGGCGAA
>SHUY01000025.1 GCA_009694435.1 Acidimicrobiia bacterium
GGGACCTTCAAACATTCAAGACTTGTATTATTCCACGCTGGGACCAGTCAGGTAGAAAATTTAGCCTCGAGTGCTCCTGGGTAAGGGTATTTGGCCCTAGATGTACGATGGGGCGTTCGGGCGATTAGCTCAGTGGTAGAGCGCTGCCTTCACACGGCAGAGGTCGTGGGTTCGAAACCCGCATCGCCCACCGGATAACCGCAGGTCAGATTTACGGCTGGATAGACCTTAAGGATGGTTAGCCATTTGCTCAGCAACGGCTTTTATCGGGGAGAGATCAACCGAAATATCGCCCGCAAAGGGAAATGCTAGAGCAGCAATTACGGTAATTGACAGAGCGGGGATGATGCACCACGCAGTAAGTAGTAGCGGTCGTGAAGTGTTAGTGGTTGAGATCCCCATCACTATCGCAATGAAGGTTCCGGTTACCAAAAGAAGTATTGCGAGCAAAAGTGGCAGCGATCTTTGGGCGACAGCAGAAACCGAAGCAGACGCATTGGTCAAGTTCGAGGCCGCAGTTACGAGTCCCGACACCTCAGGTCCAGGGGTGGTCGAGCTGTAAGCATATTTATGGACTGCGTCCTGGAAAGTATCAAAAGGTCTCATCGAGGGCAGATTCGTTGTATCGCCTCGAGCCAGGTAATAGCCATCTTTATCGGCCGCCGTAGCTAGGTATACCTGCAGGTCTTTCAAAATAGGATCAGCGTCACTTTGATTAGGGATGTTGTTTAAATTCCACGACATTTGCTGGGCTCGAGCCGCTTGGTTTTCTACCGCATCTTGACCAGTTGCTACTGCTCCCCAGGTGACCGTGACGGCAAATCCTATAAAAAAAGCAAATGTTGCGGCTAGACCAGTGAGCAAACGAGAGGATTCATCAGAGAGCTCCTCGCATCGTTTTTCACTGCACCGTTTCCTGATAATCGCTCGACAGCCTAAACTCACACCGGCGAAAAATATAAAGAGAACTAAGGCGATGACCCAAGACGGAGTATCGATAAGCAGCTCCCGCATCGCAAAAAACTACCATCTCGGTCGGCTATTTGCGATTATCGCTGAGTACCCTATTAGCTCTTAATCTATATGCCAATATGGAGTGTGGAATTATCTCTTTGTTGTGGTGTAAAAAAACAGTCTGCTTTTGATACTGATCGTATTGTTACCACTCAGTGCCCACAGTGCCGTACGCTCTGGGTCGAGCACGTAAATCAGAAGAGTTCGCTCGATTCTGCGTGGCAAGGACCTAAACTCACTCAGGAATTTCTTGACGCGCTATCGCACCGCCGAGAGGTCCAAGCCCAGCAGTTACTAAAAATTATGACTGATACTCCCGAACCGATTCTTGATTATGGTTGTGGTCAGGCAGTTTTTTTTGGTAAAGCAAAAAGTGTCGGACATGATATCTGGGCTGCCGACATTGCTCTGCCCGCTGATTCGCGTGCTCTTAAATCTGATAATTTTGTTCAAATTTTGAGACCCTGGGAAATTCCCGATGGCGAATGGGGGACAGTGGTTCTTCTTGATGTACTCGAACATCACCCTGACCCCGGTTCATTTCTCGCTTCGTTGACTGCGCAGAGAGTAGTGGTGAAAGTTCCGCTACTTGATGGTCCCGTTGGTCGAGTGGCAATAGCTCTCGCCCGCAGCGGCCGCCCAAGGCGACTTGAATCACTTTTGCTTATTGATGAGCCAAATCCTCACCGAGTCTTTTTCACTTCCGCCGGACTAAAAAATATAGCCGCTCCACTAAAATTTGTTACTTGCAATCGCATTCCTGATGTCGGGACTGAACTTCCAGAGCGGATGATGGGCCGCGATCTTGGAATGAAGGCTTGGCCGTTGAGAGTAGTAGGGGGAGTCATGGCCAGCATTGGCCGAGTTTGGTCCGATACCGCAGTATTTGTGTTCTCTCGCCCCTAGCCCACCAAACGAATAATGGGTAAGGGTTGCTATTCATCTCAATCGCTAGTAGAGATAGCCCGAGTAGGCAAAAATTATAACTAATTTCGTATTGGCAAGTTCTACCGAGGAGGACATGTGGGTCTTTTCAAGGACATGAAAAATCTTAAAAAAATGGCGGCAGATGCCCCACCCGCTCCATCTATGAGCGATACTATTGCCGCCGGCGCTTCTGTCGTTGCTACCGCGAAACTCCAACAGCAACTCCTTGCTACCGGAGTTCCCGGAACTGCGATTGTAAAATCAGCCGATCAAAGTGGGATGATGGTAAATAATATGCCTCAAGTAAATTTTGATTTTGAGGTTACTTTGCCGGGTAAGGATGCTTACTCACTCAAGACTTCTTTGGTTGTCCCTATGACCCAACTCGCGGCTGTAGCTGCCGGAAATACTGTAGGAGTATTAGTAGACCCCGCTAACCCTGAGTCGCTTATGTTCGACTGGAGTCGCCCGCAGGGTTGAAAATAAAACCCTCAATTATTTTGGGCTAGTTGATTGGCGATTTTTAGTGATGACGTAAAAGGGTTAGGATCGGCGGTAATGGATATCGTCTCCGCTCCCACTACCGATCTAGCGTTAGATGAGATCGATTTTGGTGATCCTGCTCTGTGGTACCGCCAAGACTTTCCGGGGATATTCGCTAAGTTGCAATCTGAGCGTCCCGTCTCGTGGCACACCGAGCCCGAGATTCCGGGTTTGCCTCACGGGGAAGGATTTTGGTCGCTAACTCGTTACGCAGACATTCAGCACGTCAGTCGGCACCCAGATTTATTTATCTCGGGCCAAGGAACCAACATCCCTGATTTTCCTCCTGAGGTTTATGAGTTTTTAGGGTCAATGATCAACATGGACCCCCCTCGGCACACCCGTTTTCGCTTGATCGTCAATCGAGGGTTTACTCCCCATCAGGTGAATTCGCTTGAAGAGGGTGTTTACCGCCGAGCTCGAGCCATTGTTGACGCAATTTGTGAAAAAGGCGAATGCGATTTTGTCGATGAAGTGGCGGCTGCTCTTCCCCTACAAATCATTTGCGACATGATGGGCATCCCCGAGTCGGATTACCGAACGATCTACGACAACACCAACATCGTTCTAGGCGCAAGTGACCCAGAGTTTGGTGGCGATATTACTATGGCGTTTACCGCCGCCCAAGAACTTTGGAGTTACGCCCAAGAGTTACGAACGGCTCGGTTAGCCGATCCTCGAGATGACATCACCACCAAAATTTCTCAGGCGCAAGTTGATGGCGAAAGTCTCACTCCAGAAGAATTCGGCTCGTTTTTTGTCCTTCTAGTGGTAGCGGGGAACGAAACCACTCGCAATGCCATAAGCCACGGAATGAAGGCTTTAACTGATAATCCTGAGCAGCGTAAAATTTGGCTCAACGATTTTGACGCAGTATCTCCGAGCGCAGTGGAAGAGATAATTCGCTGGTCTACTCCGGTGATTCATTTTCGTCGCACCTGCGCTACCGCCGATGCGCAAGTCGGCGGACAACTTATTACCGAGGGTCAAAAGGTGATCCTTTGGTATAACGCGGCTAACCGAGATCCAGAGGTTTTTGATAATCCTTACGCCTTTGATGTTTTGCGAGATCCCAATGAACACGTCGGTTTTGGCGGTGGCGGTCCGCACTTTTGCCTCGGAGCCCATTTAGCTCGCCGAGAGATAGCGGTGATGTTCGACGAGCTATTACGCCGCTTGCCTGATATCGCGGTTACCGGTGAGCCCGATTATCTGCAATCGAATTTCATTCATGGGATAAAGCGCATGCCGGTTGGATTTACTCCCCAAGCACCCGTAGGCGCGACAGGTGTCTAATTGGGCCCCAATTATCTCAGTCGGGCAAGGGGTAATCCGACTGGCTCTACTTGGGGGCTAGCCGGTAAGATTAAAGTCTCATGGCGGTTGAATCACGAGATTCTATTTCTCTTAAACCAGCAGAACTCGACGAGTTCAGTCAGTTCGTGCAAACGGTGGGGCTTCCATTAAAAGACGCTCAACTCGACACCGCAGTTGAACAGTTTCCCCTCGTAACTATCTGTACTTTTGAAGGCGAAATCCACGGGTTCCTTTTTGGATCACTCGAGCGGGTCGGGGGGACCCCTTGCATTCTTTGGGGTCCTGGGGCGGTGCGTAAAAGCCGCAACGCCCGAGCGAGTCTCGACTCTTTGGTGGGCGAGTTGTACCGCCGAGCAGCGATATCTTTTCCGGACGAAGACGTAATGGTCGCCGCTCGCATTGCTCAGCCCGCGGCCTATTCGCTTCTCAGTGTTCTTGACGATGTCTGTCCTCGCCCCAAGTACGCACCTAACGGTGAAGAGCGAGCGTGGGGCAAGCGGTTAGCTCGCCGATTTGGCTGTGACGCTCGCTACGACGACAAAATTTTTAAGGTAAAAGCAGGAAAAGTAATAGAGCCGGTATTTGATACTCGGCACGTAAAACTCGGTGGGAAAACTGTGGCTGATTTGATGGGTAATCTTGATCCAACTAAAGGTGAAGCGATGATTGTTTGCGGTTGGGCTACCACCGAACACCTCGCCGGCGGTCTCCAGCCTTCTCGTTAATCGAGGTCGAAGATCGGGCTACTTATCTCCGCTTCTAGTTAAATCGTCGAGTTGTTTAGCCAACTCATCTAAGTCGTTGGTCGGTAACCGGCAAGCAAAGTTTTCGCACACGTAAGTCATAGGTATGCCGTTATCTAAAGAGCGGTCGACTAGAAGAGGCAAGCCTTGAGCGGCGCGATCGCCGAAGGCGAAAAGTCGCACTGCGTTAGGTAGGAATCTTGAATTAATTTCATTAATCAACTCACTTGTGGTGGGCTCGTTAGGGTCACCCGTAACGACAATTTCTATTGGGGGTGCGATTATCCGCTCGACTGCGCCCAGCAGATAAGCGAAAGCGCTGGGGTGCTCGGCCGCAAGTTCGGAGGTGGCATTAATCCAGTCTTGAGCGATTGCTAAATAGGAATTTTCTCCAGTCAGGCGAGCAAGGCGAATCAACCCCGACGCGGCCATCGAGTTTTCTGCTGGACTGGCATTGTCTTGCACCTCTTTAGGTCGCACTATCAGTGTCTCGCCATCGACTCCGATAGTAAAAAAACCACTGTTGTCAGGGTCAGAGAAAAGTTCAATGAGTTGATTAGCCACCGCGCGAGCATCGTTTAGCCAATGGGGGGAGTCGTATTCTGCGAGAGTTATGAATGCTTCAAGTAGTGCCGCATAGTCTTCCGCAAAAGCCAAGATGGTTCCGGGCCGATCCGACCAAGTGCGTAGCCACCGCCCGTCAGCACGACGCAGATTTGCTTTTAAGAATTCAATATTGGACTGGGCCACATTCATCCAATCGGGCTGGCTAAGCACGGCCGCGGCCTCGGTGAGACTTTGAAGGAACATGGCGTTCCAAGCCAAAACAACCTTGTTGTCAAGGCCGGGGCGTACCCGCTTTGATCGTTGGGCTAGCAATTTAGGGATAGCGCGCGTGACTGCGTCGGGGCGATCTTCGGTGCGATTTACTGCATAAAGAATAGATCCGGAATAGTTGGTGTGGGGGTCAGTAAAGTTTCCTTGGTCAGTTACTCCAAAGTATCTAATAACTTCTGGCGCATCCTCGCCGCAGCACTCTTCGATTTCGCTTAAAGACCAAACGTAGAACTTGCCTTCAATGCCTTCCGAGTCGGCGTCTTCGGCTGAGGCAAAGCCACCGTCAGCAAGACAGAAGTCACGCAGCACCGCATTGATAGTTTCGGTAACCACTCGGCGGTAGCGCTCCTGCCCAGTTAGTTGAAAAGCGTGAAGATAAACCCTAACCAGCAAAGCCTGGTCGTAGAGCATTTTTTCGAAGTGGGGGACTAACCAATGCGAATCAACCGAGTAACGGTGAAATCCTCCTCCTACTTGGTCATACATCCCTCCGGCGGCCATCGCGTCAAGGCTGATGGTGGCTGCGGCCAGAGCCGCTCTGGAGCCTGTTCGCTGATGAGAGCGTAGACAAAAATCAAGTGTCATAGCCTGAGGGAATTTTGGTGCGGAACCAAAACCGCCGAGTTCAGCGTCGAATGACGCCAACACCCTTGGCAAAGCGTCGTCCAGCATTGAAAAAGTTGGTCCGACAAAAGCATCGTTGGCCGCAACCCCGACTCGTCCGATTGCCGAAGTTAGTTCTTGAGCAGTAGTGAACAGTTCGTCGCGGCGATTTTGCCAAGCATCATTAACTGCGTGTAATAGTCTCGAAAAACTCGGCGTTCCGGGACGATCTTCGGGGGGAAAATATGTGCCCCCGAAGAACGGAAGACCGGCTGAAGTAAGAAACACTGTCATTGGCCAACCACCCCGACCCGTGAGGGCTTGAACTGCCTGCATGTAAATAGCATCAATATCGGGGCGCTCTTCACGATCAACTTTTATATTCACAAAGAGTTGATTCATGATTTCGGCTACGGCAGAGTTTTCAAAACTCTCGTGGGCCATCACGTGACACCAGTGGCAAGACGAATAACCCACCGAAAGCAAAATCGGTACATCGCGTTCTTGCGCTATTTGAAATGCTTCCTCACCCCAAGGGTGCCACTCGACTGGGTTATCGGCGTGTTGGCGCAGATAAGGCGAAGTTGCCGATGCAAGCCGGTTGGTCATGTTATCTAGCGCTTTTCACGACAATTTAAGCCATGGTTGATTGGCTTTTGGATATAACCTATTTATTAGGTCGCTGAAGGCGGGAGCGCGTGTGGGCTCGTTTATATTTAATGGCAAGCCAAAACAAATAGGAGAAACCGGAGGTAACTTTCTCCGTAGATCAAATTCTGGATCTGGGTCTACAGAAGTTGCAGTAAGAACAGCCCCCAAATTGCTGGCGTAGCGGTTGCGTTTATTTAACCACCATTTGCTACCACGGCCGCGACCGGGACCTTGTGCGGGAGCGCCAAGAAATCGCCATTGCAGAAATCTCAGCACGGCAACATGGTCTTGTACTTGATGAGAGACTTGGCCTCGCTTCACCCACGGTGAGATCACTAGCGCCGGAGTGCGAAACCCGCTATAACCGAAATCTTCGTTAATATTTTTTGAACTTCGTTGGTCAGGAAAGTTAGCGGGAGCCACATGATCATAAAAGCCGCCCCAGTCGTCGTGAATCAGAACGAATAGAGACCGTTCCCATTGGGGCGATCGCATCAAAGCGTCTAAAACTGATTGAATCATGGCCTGAGCACAGTTGATGTCTCCGGGCCACTCTGCGTTTGCTTTATTAGGGCCTTCAAAACTCGGTTCAAGAACGCTATAAGCCGGGAGCGTACCTTGGGCTGCATCTTCGTAATAGCGGTTCATCGAAACAGTATTTTCGGCTGCGGCTCCCGCATAAAGAAGGCTAATGGGGAGATCGGTGTAATAAGACCGGCAGGGGATATTGGCGGCGGTTAACTGATCGAAGATAGTGGGCTGAGTCCACATTCCGGGCGATGTTACTGGGGGGTTGTCTTTGGCCCCGTTAGAAGTGGCGCTCATGAAATATTGCCGGTTGGGCATCGTTTCTCCCATTAGTGAACAGAAATGATAATCAGACACACTGAAACGTCGGGCGAGCTCGGCGTAAACCGAAACATCTTCGGCTCGATAATAAGCTAAAGCATTGAGTTCATTTTTAGGTGGGGCGAGGAATCCTTTTTTAGCGGTAAGACGCCCGGTATACCAGCCGTGGCCAGGGTTAGTGGTGTACCCGCAAAGCCGGTCGGGATTACCGTCAGTATCGGCGGCGGTGATCGGAAAAGTACTTACCAGTTGGCCTTTTTGATTACGGTATTCTTCGTCATTAGAGGCGGCAATTTTGAATTGTTTACCGTAGCGAAGTTTGCCCTCTTCCATGTATTTCTCGTCGGTGCTAAGCCAACCCAGCATGTGATCAAAGGAACGATTTTCCAGCACCATCGCCACCACGGTGTCAACTGGACATTCTGCGGGAGGTTTGTCTAACCATGAGGGCTCGACGTCTTTGTTGCTGACGGCCCCCGCCCAGCGAGTAAAGGGCTCTAAATGGCCGAGCCCGCTGATACTGGGCGCCATCAAACCTGCTGCTCCAGCTAAACCGACATTGCGCAGAAATTTGCGGCGGGCAATATTTTCTTCCATCAAGTAAAGTCCTCCCTACTTCGCTTCGCTGAGTTGGCTTTGAGCCGTTTTGGCCGCCCAGCGGTAATCGGGTTTTCCAGAAGGCGAACGCACTATTTGGTCAACGTAGACCACTGCTCGAGGGATCTTGTATCCGGCGATATGTTTGCGTAAATGGGGTTCGATCTCTTCTAGAGCGGGCGTGGCACCGGAGCGTCCTTGTATGACGGCAACGACGCGTTCGCCCCATCTTTGGTCCGGCACACCCACAACCACCGCATCAAATACATCGGGGTGACCCTTAAGTGCCCCTTCCACTTCCTCTGGGTACACCTTCTCGCCGCCAGTGTTGATACTCACTGAACCTCGCCCGAGCACAGTAATAGTGCCGTCGTCTTCTAATCGAGCATGATCTCCCGGTAATGACCAGCGAACACCGTCTACTTCAGGAAAAGTAGCGGCCGATTTTTCGGGGTCACGGAAATAACCCAACGGGATTCGCCCTCTTCGAGCCAGTCGACCCACCTCACCTATCGCCGCGGGCCGGAGGTCTTCGTTGAGCACGATGGTCTCGTCGTTCATAACAAATCGGGGTTGCGCCGGCATTTCTCCGTCGGCACTGGCCACCATTTGCCCTTGACCGCCTGCTTCGGAGGAGCCAATCCCGTCGAGCACGATGGTGTTAGGCAGGGCGGCGGCTAAAGATTTTTTAACTGTGGGGGACAAGATTGCCCCCCCGGAAAGCAATAGGGAAAGCCCACTCAAGTCGGGCGGAGAAGACGATTTTTCTAACGCCTCCACCAGTGGGCGACCCATGGCGTCGCCCACGATCACGAGAAAGTTGACTCTTTCGGTGGCGACCAGATCCCATACGTGGTCGGGGTTGAGTCCGCGCACGGAGTCAATGATGACGGCACCACCGGTGAGTAGGGCGGTGAAGGCCATCCAGTGGGCGGTTCCGTGCATAAACGGACACGCGGGTAAACAGCGGAAATCGCCGGCAATAGCTCGGTCGGCTATTTCCTCGGGGGTGGCGATGAGGTTTCCCGCTCCTCCGCCACCGAAAGCACCAAAAAATATATCTTCTTGTCGCCACATCACTCCCTTAGGCATTCCGGTGGTTCCACCGGTGTAGAGGATGTAAAGGTCATCAGCCGAGCGAGGATCAAAGTCGCGGTCGGGCGATGCACCGGCGAGTGCTTTTTCGTAGTCGATCGCATTGAGGCTTGCTAATTCAGTAGAAGATTCGCCACCTATTGAGATATAGGTAACTAGTTGAGGCAAATCATTTTTGATCTCAGCCAGCAAAGGTGCAAATTCTGCGTGAAACACTATCGCCACAGATTCGGAGTTCTGCAGGAGATAACGAAGTTCGTCTTCAACGTAACGGTAATTGACATTTATAGGAACCGCACGAATTTTGAATGCGGCCAGCATGGCCTCTAAGTATTCGGTACCGTTGTAGAGATAGAGGGCGACATGATCGCCTACGCCGACCCCGTTGCTTTTGAGCGCGTGAGCTAGTTGATTAATACGTTCGTCCGCTGTAGTAAAAGTGAGTCGTCGTTCTCCGCAAACCATGGCTTCACGGTCAGGGACCGTGTCGACCACTTTTTCCCAGAGGTCGGCAATATTAAATTCCATTTTCCCCTTATAAATATTGACTTATTAAGAGCCGGTGATAACTTGATCTCTTTTTGATTGTATCCGTTGGAAGCAGAGTAAGCGTATCGCTTGCTCGTTCGTCAGGGTTAGCAACCGACCGTGCTGAGAGCGGTTTTTACCTGGCGAACAGGAGATGTCCATGAATCATCAAGCAGTAAACCGATCCCGACGAGCCGTGGTGGGAGTGCTTTTTGCCGTACTAGTCGCCACTGGGCTTACTGGCTGTGGTGGCAATGCCGATGCGACCACGCTTACGCTCGAACCGGTCAACACGGAGACCGCCAATCCGTTTATGGCCAATATCGGAACCGATCAGGCCGGAATCACTCCGCCCGCAGACGTCGGTGGATCAGTTGAAACCACCACTCCAGGGCTCTACGGAGGAACCCTCACCACGGGAAGTTGCGACGCGGAGAAGATGACTGCGTTTCTTGAAGCCAACCCCGACAAGGGTGCGGCTTGGGCTCGTACTCTAGGAATCAAGCAAAACGAGATTCGTAGTTACATAAAAACCCTTACCTCGGTAATCCTACGCAGCGACACCGCAGTTACCAACCATGGTTTTGCTAACGGCAACTCGACGGCAATCCCAGCTGTGTTGCAGGCCGGCACGGCAGTATTTATCGATTCCAGCGGTGCTCCGGTAGCAAAATGTTATTGTGGTAATCCGCTAACGCCACCTACGACTAAAAATGTTGTTTATCGTGGACCTAAATGGCCTAACTTTAAAGAAGGAAACGTAACTATCCCCGATCCACACACTTACGACATTCCGGCGTGTTCTGATAGCGTGGCGTCAAATCGTCCCTGCAATCCAGGATGGGTTGTAGTTCCGTGTGAGGACAGCGTGTCTCTTCCCGTTCCGTGTAATCCGGGCGAGTCTTTCCGTAGGCCTTTAGGCACTAACGGTTCGGAGGACGTCCCGTGTTCCAGTTTGGCGGGAACGCCTATCGATTGTCGTCGCACGTATCGAGCGGCAGGGGATACCACTACTACTACCACTACTGATGATGATGTCTTGGTGGCAACATCGAACGCAACGTCTACCGGGACCGAGGGTCTCTGTGCTGGGGTGGAGTCTCCGATCGGGGTGCGCTTGGAACGACTTGGCGGCGCCGGAAACTCCAGGTATTACCGAGTTACGTTCGAAACCACTCCGCCCGTCAGCGTGCTGGTCGCTATGGAAGATGGGCTGGGAGGCATCAACCTCAATCAGCCAGTTGAAATCGGCGGGGTAACTGCCAATGTAACTGTTCGAGGAACCATAAAAATAAATGGCGATGTAAGCGCAACTTCAACTAGCGAAGTCGCGGGACAGACTTGTGTAAGTACTATTACTGGCCAAGGCGTAAGAGCCTCGAGGTGAGTTATTTAAACCAAATGTTCTGATATTTACGACTTTCGGGGTGCACTAGTAGCGCTACTAGTGCACCATCGAAAACAAGATTAAGCAGAAGTGGGAAACCAAAAACATCAAAACCAGCCTCAACTAACAACATGACTACTTGCAGGGAGGCGGCTAATACCGCTACAACGTAGCCCCAGCGCTTTTCGTTAGCGATCCCAAATCCCCCCGCGGCTAAACCGACGATAGTGACGAGAGCAAGAATTATAGATATAGCCACAATGCCAAACAGCAGACCAAACACCGCATCGAGATAACACAACATGGTGGCAACCACCAAAGTTTGGGGCTGCATGCGGTTAATCCATCGGTATTCGTTCATCACTACAGTTTGGCCTACTTGGGGTTAAAAGACACGATCCGAGAGCGGAGCTGTCCGCAAGCGGCATCAATATCGACCCCACGCGGGCGGCGAATAGTCGCGCTTACGCCCCCGGCCCTCAGTAATTCGGCGAATCCTTCGAGGTGACGGCGCGACGACCGACGACCAAAAAATTCGGTGGTGGGATTAAGCGGTATTAGGTTTACGTGCGCCCCTCCTGCTCCGGGCCAGCGCCCGAGCAGATGCGCCAATTCACGCCCACTATCGGGGCTGTCGTTCACTCCTTCTATACAGGCGTACTCAAAGGTGACTCGTCGCCCATGGGCTCCTGCCACCTCAGCGGCGGCATCAAGGATGTCGGCAATCGGATAACGGTTGTTTAGGGGGATCATGGTTTGTCGTAGAGAGTCGTTGGCCGCGTGAAGCGAGACCGCCAAAGTAATCGGCAGCGCTTCTTTGGCCAATTGAAGCATCGCCGGAACTATTCCTACCGTGCTTAGAGTTATACGGCGGGCTGAGATTTTGAGATCAGAATGAATACGCTCTACTGAGTCCCAGACGGTTTCGTAGTTGGCCAGTGGTTCACCCATTCCCATGTAGACAACATTGCTAACTCGTTGAGGAGAGCCATGGGCCGCGCGCACGACTTGCTCAACTATCTCGGCCGAACTCAACTGACGATTAAATCCCGCCTGACCAGTAGCACAAAATGTGCAGCCCATCGCACAACCCGCTTGCGACGATACGCATACGGTGGCTCGGCTCGTAGTGCGCATAAGGACCGTTTCGATCTCAGCTCGATCGGCGCCGGCGGCCCAGAGCCATTTGCTAGTCATCCCGTCTTGACCGTGAACGACGGTCATCTCATCGAGCGCGAGGGGCAAGGCATCGACGAGACGGTTCTTTAGCGCTGCGGGCAGTGTGGTTGCCTCCGACAGTGGGTCGGGGCGATACAGACAAGCCCAAATTTGTTCAGCACGATATTTCGGCTCGTTCCATTCGTGCATGAGCGATTCGATCTGTTCTTCACTGGCTCCGTAGCGAGTGATCTTTGTCGGGCTAGCCACTTTTCCCTTTTTCTGTCGGCGAAGTCCATACGTACAATCGGTCAATGCGCCGATCGGTAAAGCCAATTTTTTGATAAAGGGAAAAAGCGATGGTGTTCTTGACGTCAACAAATATCGTTCCGATCGCGCAGTCGTTTTTTGCGATGAGGGCTAACCCGGCTTCAACTAGTGCACGGCCAAGACCACGACCGTGGTAGTCAGGGTCGACTCCGATTACGTATATTTCACCAAACTTCTTCCGGTTGGCACTTGCGGGATGGATCTGTACCCAACAACTCCCGATAATCGTTTTATCCGCTTCAATAATAATAAATAATTCTGGGTTAAACCAAGGCCGGCTCATTCGCTCGGTGAGGGTCTCTCGAGTCCACTGACCTTGATCGGGGTCGTTCACGAAAGAGCGGTGATTGAGTTTTAACCAAGGCTCTTCATCGTTTCCCGGAATAAAAGTTCTCACAGTTACCTCGGGCGAAAATTTGGCCGAATTTTCTAAAGGTAAAGGAATCTCCATCTCGTGTAGTTCTCGCTGGGAGATTAATCCCACTTCGGCTGCCGCTTCTACCAAAAAACCTGTCGGGCCATGCCCCCACAGTTCGAGATACTCAATGTCATTATCGTAAACGAAATCAACTGCGGCCTTAGCTAACTCTAGATCAACATTAACTTTAGGATTATTCCGAGAAATTATTACTGACCCTTTAGCCTGATCGTCGCTAATTTTGGCTAGATAAACTGCACCCACCGGCAAACTATTGTTAAAAGCGATTAGGGCAGTCGAGTCAGTACTGGCAAAATCGGCAATAGGCAAGCCTGAGGAATCGGTAAAGCCTTCTTGGTGGGTTCCAGTATCTGAAATTTGCCTTAGCATACTGGCCACTTTGAGGGTGACTGGTTGAAAAATTTTGACTGCGTTCATCTCTCAAGGTTACCGCTTGAAGTGTAAGTATTAGTTAGAGTGCGATGATGGCTAAGCCGCGTAGCGTTAAAGGGCGAGCTGCTCGTGTGCAGAAGTGGCTATCTGACGCTTACCCAGGGAGTGCACGAGATCTGTGTGCACTGAAATATCGCAATCCTTACGAGTTGCTGGCGGCCACGATTCTTTCTGCTCAATGCACCGACGAAATGGTTAATAAAGTTACCCCTAATCTTTTTTCTCGCTATCCCACCGCCGCTGATCTCGCCCACGCCAAACCGCTTGAGTTGGAAGAGATTGTTCACGCCACGGGATTTTTTCGGTCAAAAGCAAAAAATCTTATGGGCATGGCTAGTGCGTTAGAAGATAGGTTTTCGGGTGAAGTTCCTTCAGATCTTGCTGATTTAGTTTCTTTACCGGGAGTAGGTAGAAAAACCGCCAACGTAGTGCGGTCGGTGGTATTCAATGAGCCGGGACTTCCCGTCGATACTCATGTGAGCCGACTCTCGAATCGGTTGGGGTTAACTACCGAGACTGATCCGGTGAAAATTGAACACGAACTAAATGCTTTAGTCCCACCAGAAGACAGAGGGGCTTTTTCGTTGCGATTGATTCTCCACGGTAGAGCCGTGTGCGTTGCTCGCAAACCGCGTTGTCGAGATTGTGGCTTGGCTGATATATGCCCCGCGGTTGAACCGGCCTAGGCGAGTTCGGAGATATGGGCGTGGGCTCGATCAAGGGCTCGGCGGGCCGCTTTGAGCGATCGTTCGACGGAGTAAAGATCATCGGCTACTACCGGAGCAGAGCTAGTGGCGTAGCGCGACGACAAGGCAGAGATTCTTTCGTTTAGGTCGTCAATTTGCGTTCGAAGAGTAGACAACTCAGCTTGATCAGAAGATGACATCCCTAGAGCCTGCCAAGTGTGCCGGGCGAGCGCAATTTATACCCGCATCAGCGATTTTCACGGGTACGCTGTAGAGACTCCTTATGCTTTCTCGACTTTCTCTTTGCGGTTTTAGTGGCGACCTTCAGACGGCAGTGGCTTCATCCGTTGCCGATGATCCGTCTGTGCGGTTGGCAGTTCAGAAAATAATTAATGATGTCCGTGAGCGCGGCGACGAGGCCTTGCTCGACTATACCGAGCGTTTTGACGGTTGCCGCCCTGACGACCTTCGAGTATCTACTGATGATTTACAGGTCGCCCTTGACGAACAAAGTAGTGAAACTAGAACTGCCCTAAAGTACGCTCGAGACGAAATAACCGCTTACCACCAAGAACAACTTTTTTTACCTAAAACATCAATTCGCTCTGGGGTTCAGATCCAAGAGAAGGTCGTACCGGTTGCTCGAGCGGGCCTTTATGTACCGGGTGGCCGGGCGCAATACCCGTCCACGGTTTTAATGACTGCTATTCCGGCGCTAGTCGCGGGAGTAGACGAGATCGTTCTCTGTGTTCCTCCCGACCGCAGCGGTCTTGTCCCCAGTGCGACTCTGGCTGCCGCCGCGCTACTTGGACTCACTGAGGTTTATCGAGTCGGGGGTGCCCAGGCTATTGCCGCTTTTGCTTTTGGCACTAAGTCGATACGAGCCGTCGATGTCATCGTGGGTCCAGGTAACCAGTACGTGGCCGCGGCTAAGCGAGAAGTAGCCGGGCTAGTCGGTATGGAATCTATTGCTGGTCCCTCCGAAGTAGTGATTGTGGCCGACGCCAGTGTACCGGCGAACTTTATTGCCGCCGATCTCATTGCCCAGGCCGAACACGGCCCCGGAGGAACGGCGGTATTGATTACTTGGGACTCGGCAGTAGCCGACGCAGTCGATCAAGAAATTGAAAGCCGGTTAGTTGATGCACCTCGTCGAGAAGATATTTTGGCGACCCTCGCGACCGGTGGGCGCAGCATCATGGTCGATAATCCCGAGCAGGCAATGAAAGTGGTTAACGCAATTGCTCCAGAACACTTAGAAATCCTTACCGTTAATCCTGATGATCTAGTTCCTCTCGTTCGCAATGCCGGAGCGGTATTTTGTGGCCCCTGGTCCCCGGCCGCAGTCGGTGATTACGTGGTGGGAGTCAATCATGTTTTGCCAACTGCTCGCTCCGCCCGCTTTGCTAGCGCGCTTAGAGTCAATGATTTTCAAAAGTATATCCACGTTGTTTCACTCGACGAAAAAGCTTTGCGTCGAGTAGCTCCTTACATAAGCGCCCTTACCGCGGTAGAAGGTTTAGAAGAGCACGGTCGGTCAGTAAATATTCGTTTGGAATCGCCGTGAGCTTGCCCGAACGCCGAGCCGATCTGCGCGAATTGAGTTCGTACCACTCTCCGCAAGTCGATGTTCCGGTACGACTCAATACCAACGAAAGCCCCTATCCACCACCGCCTGAGTTCGTTGACGCTTGGTTACAAGCGCTTAGAGAGGTGCCACTTAACCGCTACCCCGATCGTACGGTTCGTTTACTGAGAGAGGCTTTAGCAGACACAAACCCTTTTGACTGTTCAGCCGAACAGGTGTTTTGTGGCAATGGTTCTAACGAAGTGTTGCAAACTCTCCTTTTGGTTTACGGTGGGCTTGGCCGGAGCGCGCTGGTTTTTGAACCCACCTACAGCCTGCATTCCCACATTGCCCGTGTGACTGGAACTGAAGTAGTGATAGGTGAACGGTCTAGTGATTTAACGATTTCACCCACTGAAGCAACTGCTCTAATCGCAGCCAAGCGGCCCGCGGTGGTATTTATTTGTAGTCCTAATAACCCCACTGGTATTTCTGAAACTCGAGCCACCGTAGAAGCCTTATTGTCGGCAGTTATTGATCACGGATCAGGGATTTTGGTCGTTGATGAAGCCTACGGTGAGTTTTCAGACTGGAGCGCGCGGGAATTAGTTTCTGATGACCTTCCGTTAGTAGTGACGCGTACCTATTCGAAAGTGTGGTCGCTCGCTGCGGTACGGTTAGGTTTTGCCGTCGGACCAACCGAGGTAATAGCTAACCTTAACGAGTTTGTTTTGCCGTATCATCTCTCGGCTTCAACTCAAGCGGCTGGTCTCTGTGCTTTGGACTTCACCAATGAAATGCAAAAGCGGGTTGAGATGATCGTGAGCGAGCGTGAGCGCTTAGCGGCCGCGCTTGGCCGTCTACCCGGGATCACCGTGTATCCGTCGGGAGCGAATTTTTTGCTGGTGCGTGCCCTCGGGTTAGATCTGTGGTCGCAACTAGTCGGCCGGGGAGTGCTGGTAAGGGATTTTTCTACTAGACCTCGATTAGAGGACTGTCTACGAATCACTATCGGGACTCCAGAAGAAAATACGATCCTGATCAGCACTATTGCCGCGATACTGGAGGAGACCAACCTATGACTAAAAATCGTAAAGCCCAGTGCAAGCGCTCCACCAAGGAAACCAAGATTGAGGTTGTTCTAAATATTGACGGTCGCGGTGAAGCGAGCGCGTCCACTGGGATCCCATTTTTTGACCACATGCTGGAACAACTAGGCAAACATGCTCGTTTTGATTTAAGTATTAAGGCCGAAGGAGATCTAGAAGTCGATCTTCACCACACGGTCGAAGATGTTGGTATCGCTATTGGTGAAGTCCTTAAAGAATCTCTTGGCGATAAAACTGGTGTTTGCCGATTCGCATCAGCCATTGTTCCTCTTGATGAGGCGCGGGTAGAAGTAGCTCTTGATCTATCGGGCCGCCCTTTTTTGGTTTACGAAGTAGATCCCATAGCGGAATGGATAGGTACATTCGATCCCCAATTATGCGAAGAGTTCTGGCGAGCACTGGTAGTAGCCGCCGGAATTACTTTGCACATTCGCAATGAGGCGGGGAAGAATGGGCACCACATAATTGAAGCATCATTTAAAGCAGTAGCCGTGGCGCTGCGAGATGCAGTGCGAATTGACGGTAAAGCCGTCCCGAGCACCAAGGGCAAACTCTAGGGATGATTCTGTATCCGGCGATAGATCTTCGCGCCGGAAAAGCCGTTAGGCTCGAACAAGGCGACTTTTCTCGAGAAACTATTTATAGCGATGACCCGGTCAAGATCGCGCTTGACTTCGCCGACGCCGGTGCTCAGTGGATTCACGTAGTCGATCTCGATGGTGCTCGTGATGGCACCGGTATTAACCGAACCCAGATCAAAGCCATGGCCTCAGCCGTCTCGTGCTCTCTGCAGGTGGGGGGAGGAGTCCGCACACGCGCTGACGTGGTGGAACTGATCGAATCTGGGGCGAACCGAGTAGTTATCGGAACTGTTGCCGTGGAAACCCCCGATTTGGTAATCGAACTCGCGCAGAGTTACCCCAACCAGATAGCAGTCGGGCTTGACGCTCGCGGTAGCGACGTGGCGGTGCGCGGCTGGATCAAGGGAAGTGGTGTCGATTTAGTCGAACTGACTACTCGTTACGACAATACCGATGTAGCGGCTCTAATCGTTACTGAAATTGGTCGAGACGGAATGATGATGGGTCCTGATGTCAAACAATTGGGAAAAGTTCTAGCCGCCACGTCTATTCCGGTGATAGCTAGCGGGGGAGTTGGGTCGCTGGACGATGTGCGAGCGCTGGGAAAATTGCGATTCGGAGATCGCAGCCTTAACGGAGTGATCGCGGGTCGAGCGATTTACGAAAAGCGGTTCAGTGTGGCTGAGGCCATTAAAGAGTGTTCTATTTAGCCATTAAATCTTTTAGCGCTTTTATTATTTTCGGCGCAACCCATGCGGGTCCATCATCTTTGTAGTGAACACCGTCTGGTCGCAAGCGCACCCCGTCTACATACTCGCCGCACGGTGAACCAGTGGGGCAAACAATGGGGGCTAAATCGAGCACCCTTACTTCTGGGTGAGTGAACGCGTAGCGAAAAAATAAGCCGTTTAGATGTTCAATTCGAGCATCTTCTTCGTCACTACGGGCCCAGAAGCTGGTATTTTCTGCTCTAGGTGGATTGGTCATCAAGATAATTTGTGCTCCTTGTGATTTTAGTATATCTACTGATTCATTTATTTCTTTGAGAATTAAAGCATCAGCCTTTTTCGTGCCAAATTTATAAAATTGATCTTCAACTATCTGACTGTTTGATTCCCACGAACTATGCCAGATGACTAACGCGGGATTATTTTCAACAATGCGGCTAGTCAAGAACTCCATAACTCCGTCGGAGCAGTTTTTCCCCCAAGGAAATGGGACGCCATCCGGCGCTGTCGGTATGCCGATTATGAGCTCGCAGCCTGGGCGAGCGGAGGAGGTTACGGATAAGCCCCCCTTTGCCCCCTCGGCCGCCAAAGCCGGCCCAATGGTGTCGGCCACTGAATCTCCAATTAGCAGTATTGGGCTGGGCAGCATCGAGACATTAGGTAAAGTCGTCCCGGCGCTATTCGAGGATTCTAAAATTTTGTTCGGAGAAGAAGTTAAAAATCTCGGTGCCGACGTTCCTCCCGCGGTGGCCGTTATGGTGATTAAGGCCACCATTATAAATGAAGCGGGAGCGGCTACGAGAGCAACGCTTTTACTGAATTTTGCTCGCCGTACCGGCATTTCAATCAAGTAATAAGAAAGGGCGGAAACTCCGAAAGTGGCCGTTACTTTTAGTGCCGTTAACGACCAGCCCGACAACCCAGTCCGGCTTTCAGAAAAAATTACTTGGATTGGCCAGTGCCAGAGATATAAGCCGTAAGAGATAGCACCTACCCAGCGCACCCATTTGATTGATAGCGCTCGCGTAAGGGGTGAGCGGATAGGAGTAGTGATGGCCACGATCACGACGGCAATAGCGCCCGCAAAAACTATGAATCCACCACGGTAGAGCCAAGCACTTTGATCGTCAACAAAAACAAAAGCCCATAAACAAAAACCAGCCGCAATGTATCCGGCGATTTGAGTTAGAACCTTCTGTCGTCGAGTTTGTGCTGACCACTGTTGCATCAAAATTGCCAGTAGGGCGCCAATGAGTAGCTGGCTTGCTCGAGCGTCAGTTCCGTAATACGCCCGGGAAGGATCATTGGCTTTATAAGCACTAGCCATGACAATTCCAGAAGCAATTATTCCCACAATGCATATAGCGCTAAGTAACATTTTTTTACCCGGCGTGATCCGCAAAGCGGCAAAAACTATTAGTGGCCATACGAGATAAAACTGCTCCTCAATGGCTAGCGACCAAGCGTGGCGCAGAGGAGAAGCATCACGAAATAAATCAAAGTACGACTGGCCCGAATCAATAAAGTGCCAGTTAGCACCATAAAATAGAGTCCAAAGGGTATCGCCTCGCAGTAGGTCTCTTTGATCCGAACTTGCTCCGAAGCGAGCCCATAAAGCCACTGCGAGCAAAACGACTAATAATGCGGGCAGTAATCTCCGCGCTCGCCGCCCCCAGAAAGCGGCTAATTGGATTGTCGTTTTATTTCCCCACTCGACTATTAGCAGTGACGTAATGAGGTAGCCCGAAAGTACAAAAAACATGTCGACGCCAAGAAATCCACCTTTAAGTCCATCAACCCCGCCAAAGTGATAAGCCATTACTGACAGCACGGCTACGGCCCTTAAGCCGTCCAAAGCGGGTTTATGACCAAAATGGGCGGGCGGTTTTTCGCACTCTTCGGCCAAGTTACTCATTGCGCTTTTCTGCTTTCGCCGAAGGATTTACTTCGAGACACGAGAGTATGAAGGCCATCGTGTGGGCCTCCTCTTTCCAGCCTTCATAACGACCACTGGGTCCGTGATGACCTGCTTCCAATTCGGTACGAAGGTAAATATTTTGACTATTGCTAGCCGTCACCCGCAATTTGGCCACCCATTTAGCTGGTTCCCAGTAAGCCACTCGGGGATCGTTTAAGCCGGCAGTAATAAGCATGGGGGGATAAGCCTGAGTTTGAACATTGTCATAAGGCGAATAGGCGCTAATAGTGGCGTAAGCCTCAGGATCATGAAGTGGGTCGCCCCACTCTTCCCACTCGGGGATGGTAAGCGGTAATGACTCGTCGAGCATCGTGGTCAAACAATCCACAAAGGGAACCTCCGCTACGAGTCCGGCAAAAAGATCAGGCCGAGCGTTAGATACTGCTCCTATGAGTAGACCCCCTGCGCTGCCACCACGGGCAACTAACTGGCTCGGAGTAGTGAATCCTTTGGAGCAGAGAAAATCAGCCACCGCAATAAAATCGCTGAAAGTATTGTTTTTGCGGCTCATCTTCCCGTCTTCGTACCAGGCCCGCCCCATTTCGCCTCCACCGCGAACATGGGCGACTGCGTAAGTGAAACCTCGCTCTAACAAACTGAGTCGAGTAGCCGAGAACATGGGGTCGATAGAGATCTCATAAGCGCCGTAACCGTAAAGCACCAGGGGTGCAGGGCGCCCAACAGGAGAATTTCGGGGCCTTACCAAAGATACGGGAATCATTACCCCGTCCGCCGCCGGAGCATAGAGACGCTGAGTTTCGTAGCGACTCGGATCGTGGTCAACAACGGCTTGAACCTTGACGGTGGTGGGGGCGAGTGTTTGGCAATCAACATCAACATCAGTCATGGGGACAGCCAGCGAGGTGTAATAAATACGTATTACTTGAGATTCGTAATCCAGATTGGCGCCTAAGCCGGTCGAGTAAACCTGATCAGGAAACTGTACGGTGCTAATCGATTTATCAGATAAATTCATGATTCGAATTTGTTCCAAGCCTTTGCTTCTCTCGCTCAAGACTAAGTAATTTGAAAAAATATCAATAGCATCAAGTCGTTCGTCGGCTCGATTTGGTATTACTAATTGCCAATTTTCTGCTGTAGTGGCATCAAGCGAGCATTCCATCAGGGCAAAGTTGTCTGCCCCCGAATAATTAGTAACGATGAATAGTTTTTCATAACCTTCTAATTTGTTTGTTGGCTGGTGCAAATAGTGATCAACTGAGTATTCGACTCCTTCAATTCGCGCCGACACGACTTGGATAGGCGTCGACGCATCGTCAGCATTAAATAAATAACATTCTGACGTAGTCCTTGATTCACTGGCGATAATGATAAATTTCCCCGTTTTAGTACGCTGTAGCCCAACGCCAAAACGCTCATCGTTTTCTTGATAGATCAAAATATCGGTTAAATCGCCAAGAGTGTGGCGCCACACTTGATAAGGGCGCATTGCGTGGTCGGCGCGTACGAACAAAACTGTGGCGTTGTCGTTGCACCAAGCAATTCCGTCGTAGGTGTCGTCAATCGTGTCGACTGGACTGGCTTTGCTGTCTAGGCTACGAAACTGTAGTTTTGCTCGCTCGCCTCCAGTCGTGTCGGTGCTAAATGCCAACAGGCTGTGGTCCGGTGAAATTGAGTAGCCTCGCAATTCAAAAAAATCGTTCGTAGCGGCCTCAACGTTTTCGTCCAGTACTATTTCTTCACTAGGAGTAGCACCCGTAGAAGAATTGATTTTTATTCCATCACTTAAAGACGCGGGCCTTCGACAATGAATTGAGTATTCCATCCCTGCGATTGTGCGAGTGTAGTAATACCACTTCCCCCATCGAACGGGTGCGGAACAGTCAGTTTCTTGCACTCGGTTAACAAATTCCGAAAAAAGCTGCTCGCGTAGTGACAGCAGGTGAGCCAGAGAGGAGTCGGTGTATTTATTTTCTAACTCAAGATACTTAAGTACCTCGGGGTTGTCGCGTTCGCGAAGCCAGTACCAATCGTCAACTCGGTGGTCGCCGTGATAAACGAGGTCAGTCTTGTGCCGAGGAGCTAGAGGGGGGTGATTGGCTTCTACGTCGTCCAGGGGTCTCTTCGGCATCGCTGTTATGTTCTCACGCTCTCGGTGGTCGTGGTCGTCGTCTCAGTGCTCCAGTAAATGGTGAGCAATTACCTACTTTTCACGGCTACGCTCAGATGGCGATGGAAGTCACTCCGATAGCAGTAACCGATGAAGAATTGGACTCTGTGCGCTGGGATGACGCCGGATTGGCACTAGCAGTCGTGCAGGATGCTGCTGATCGACAAGTTTTGATGGTGGCCTGGATGAACCGAGAGTCACTACAGAAAACTTTGGCTGAAGGCAGGATGGTTTTTTGGAGTCGAAGTCGGAACGAACTGTGGAGAAAAGGTGATACTTCGGGAGACCGACAGTGGGTGCGCGAAGCATTTTATGATTGCGACTTTGACGCATTGCTATTTCTTGTGGATCAAGAAGGTAAAGGGGCTTGTCATACCGGCGAGCGCTCTTGCTTTTTTCGTGCTTTTGGCTCGGGCGCGACGCTCGGCTCGCAATAATTTGGGGTCCAAGGTATGGCTGACAGTATAAAACCCACTCGGGAAGAGTTCCGTTCACTCGCTCGCACCCACACGGTAGTTCCAGTATGGCGGGAAGTTTTAGCTGACTTAGAGACGCCGGTAACTGCTTTTGCCAAAATGGTTGGCACGGCGGCGGATGACCCTGCAGGCTTTTTGCTCGAGTCAGTTGAGCGTGCTGAACGCTGGGGGAGATTCTCCTTCTTGGGTAGTGACCCAGCCGCCACTTTGGTAGTGCGGGGCAAAAATATTTCGGTTACGGGAGAACTGAGTAGTCAAGTTCCGCGCAATAAGGGAGCGTTAGCCGCGCTCGAAGCAATCATTAATCATTATCGAGCTCCAACAATTCCCGAGTTACCACCTTTTCACGGTGGTGTAGTCGGCTATTTAGGTTACGACGTAGTTAGGGAAGTTGAAAATCTTCCCAGTCCACCTCCAAGCGATCGAGACATACCCGATGCGATCTTGTCGCTTACTGGTCACGTCACGGCTTTTGATCATTATCGCCAGCGCCTCACTCTCATAGAAAATGTCTTTTGTTCTTTAGGCGAATCTGAATCAGATCTGGATCAGGCTTATGACGAGGCAATCAAGCGTCTTGAGCAACGAGTTAAAGAGTTGTCCGCACCACTTAAATATTTACCGTCACCACCACCAAGCGCCGGTGACGAAAGTGTCGAGGTGGATTCTTCTTTTATTCGGTCAGATTACTTAGACGCAGTAGGTGCAGCGCGTGAGTATATCCTCGCTGGCGATATCTTTCAGGTAGTAATTTCGCAGCGCTTTGATGTCGAAGGTTTGGTTGACCCGTTCGACGCCTATCGGGCGTTGAGGCAAATCAACCCTTCCCCTTATATGTATTTAGTGCGCCACCCGGAAGTGACATTGGTGGGATCGTCACCTGAACCTATGGTCCAAGTGCTTGATGGGCGCGTTGTTATTAGACCCATTGCGGGAACCAGGTTCCGTGGTAGTGATGAAAAACATGACCAGCGTCTAGCGGCCGAGCTGGCAGAAAATCCGAAAGAACAATCTGAACACGTGATGCTGGTTGACTTAGCCCGCAACGATATTGGTCGAGTGATTGAGTTTGGCAGTGAATCGATTGATGAGTTGATGACTCTT